>CALHRD010000119.1 GCA_938038385.1 uncultured Burkholderiales bacterium | reverse complement strand
ACCAAGGCGGCGGAAGTGCGCCTGATCGGCCGTCAGTTCGTCGGCGGTGGTTATGTGACCGTGCTGGTGCGCGGCGAGACCGGGGCGGTCAACGCCGCGGTGCGCGCCGGGGCCGACGCCTGCGAGCGCGTCGGCGACGGTCTGGTCGCCGCCCACATCATCGCCCGCGTGCACAGCGAGGTGGAAGGCATCCTGCCGACCGCGCCCGATGCCGGCGGTGGCGGCCGCGACGCCGAGATCACGTCGACCCGCAGCTGAGTCCTGTCCGGCCCATGAGTGTCGATCCGCGCACCCTCGGCTGGCTGGCGCGGGCGCTCACCCACGAGATGAGCGCCGTGCAGCAATACCTGGCCCAGAGCGTGCTGGCGCGCCTGTGGGGCGACGAGGCCCTGGCGGCCAAGCTCAGACAGGAGGCGGTCGAGGAGATGGAGCACGCCGAGCGCCTGATGGAGCGCCTCATCCTGCTCGGGGTGGCCCCTTCGGCGGGCAATCTGCCGCCGGCGCGGCTGGGACGCAGCGTCGAGGCCCTGCTCGCTGCCGACCGCACGCTGGAGGTGGACGCCGTGCGCCTGTATCAGGAGGCGGCCGCGCATGCCCGACGCATGCGCGACGCCGACAGCGCGGCACTGCTGGAGTCCATCCTCGCCGACGAACTGGCGCATGTGCAGGAACTGGACGGCATGCTGCAGGGAGGGCCGGGGCATGGCTGAGGCGCGTCCCGCCGACCTGCCCGAGGGCTGGGAGGAACGTGGCAGGCCGCCGAGCCTGTTCCGCCGCTTCGAGTTCGGCCGTTACGCCGAGACGCGCGACTTTCTCGACGCCTTGGCCGCCCTGAGCGAGGAGACCGGTCTGCATCCGCAAAACATCAACTTCGGCAGCACCTACGTCAACATCACTCTGGAAGCTGCACAAGGCGCTGCACCGGGCGACGCGGAATACGCTTTCGCCGCGCGCATCAGCGCGCTCGTCACGCCCACCGGCGTATGATATGGCCACGCACGTCACCGCAGTCATCAACCAGAAGGGTGGCGCCGGCAAGACCACGCTGGCGATGAATCTGGCGGCGGGATTGGCGCGGCGGGGGGAAACCGTGGTCATCGATCTCGACCCGCAGGGCTCCTCCCGGCAGTGGGCCAGTCTGGGCGCCGAGCCGTTTCCGGCGACGGTGAAGCAGATCGCGGGCAGGTGGGACGCCCGCACCCTGCACCAGAACTACCGGGCCTATCGCCACATGGTCCTGGACTGCCCGCCCTCGCTGGAGAGCCATTCCTCGATCCAGGCCCTGCGTGCCTGCGACGTGGCGCTGATCCCGGTGCTGCCCTCGCCGGTCGACCTGTGGGCGAGCCTGCGCCTGCCGCAGGAGATCGCTGAGGCGAAGAAGGTCAACGGCCGGTTGCGCGCGTTCCTGGTGCTCAACCAGCTCGAACCCAAGAGCGCCCTGTCGGCGGCCATGCACGAGGCCCTGGCGGAGTTTGGCATCCCCGTGCTCAAGGCATCCATCCGTCGCCGTGCCGCCTACCGGGGCGCGGCGCTGGAGGGATTGTCGGTCTACCAAATGGGCCGGCGGGGCGCCGAGGCGGCCGCCGAAATCGAAGCCATCATTGAAGAGGTGATCGCATCATGAGCAATCTCAAGGACAAGCTTTCCGCCAACGTGCGCCGTGCCAGGGCTGGCCAGCAACCCGAGGCGCAGATGCCCGCGGCCGACCAGCCGGCCGCCGCGCAAGCGGTACCTGCCAAGCCCCCTGCGGACCAGCCCGCTACGACCAGAGCCGCCGCCCGGCCGAGGGTGCGCAAACCCGCCGCGGCCAAGCCGGCCACGGCCAAAGCCGCACCCGCTGGCACGGCGGCGGCCAAGGCGCCGGCAGCCAAAAAGCCGGCGCCGCAGCCGACTTCGGCCAACCAGGTCAGGGAAAGCGGCACCGCCTTGTTTCCGGACCGCGTCTGGCCGGACTGAGCGCGCCCCGTCTCGACGTTGTCCAGCCCTACACGCAGCCATTGCGACCCGGCCGGGCGTAGCCGCGGCGCGGCCCTTCGTATTGTTTCGAGGTGATCCACCATGCGTAACGAACCCTTCATGCGTACCTACTCCCCCCGCCAGGAGGCCCTGGCACGCGCCGCGGCGCAACGACAGGCTGCAGCGGCACAACGGCCGGCGGCAGACGGCGCGTCCGCCGGGGCGTTGGCGCAATACATGGTGAAGACCGAGCCCTACTACCGCCCGGTCGCCGACGAGGTGGAGCTCTACGAGGCGGCCTACTCGGTGCGCATGCCCATCATGCTCAAGGGGCCCACCGGCTGCGGCAAGACCCGTTTCGTCGAATACATGGCCTGGCGGCTGGGCAAGCCGCTCATCACCGTGGCCTGCAACGAGGACATGACCGCCTCCGACCTGGTCGGGCGCTTTCTGCTCGACGCCAGCGGCACCCGCTGGCAGGACGGCCCCCTGGCCTTGGCTGCCCGTCACGGCGCCATCTGTTACCTGGATGAAGTGGTGGAGGCGCGCCAGGACACCACCGTGGTGATCCACCCGCTCACCGACGCGCGCCGCATGCTGCCGCTGGAGAAGAAGGGCGAGGTGATCGAGGCCCACCCCGATTTCCAAATCGTCATTTCCTACAACCCCGGCTACCAGTCGCTGATGAAGGACCTGAAGCAGTCCACCAAGCAACGCTTCGGCGCACTCGACTTCAACTACCCCGAGCACGAGATCGAGGCCGAGATCGTCGCACACGAGTCCGGCGTGTCGCTGGAGGTGGCCAAGAACCTGGTGCACATCGGCGAGCGGGCGCGCAATCTCAAGGGTCACGGCCTCGACGAGGGCCTGTCGACGCGCATGCTGATCTATGCCGGTTCGCTCATCGCCAAGGGCGTGCCGCCGCTCGCCGCCTGCCGTGTGGCCCTGGTGCGGCCGATCACCGACGACCCCGACATGCGCGACGCGCTGGATTCCGCGGTCACGACCTATTTTTGATCCCGTGTACGGGTCACGGGATACGGTCGTTTTCCCGCGCTGCGCGACGGCGCGGATCCACCGCAAACCCGGAACCTGAAACCCGATGGCCATCCATCTCGAGGAATATCAGGACCTCCTGGACGACCTGCCGAGCGAGTCGCAGGAGGTGTTGCGCGCGTCATGGAACGAGGCGGCGCGGGTGTTCTCCGCCCGGGGTCTAGACAACTACATCAAGGGCGCGGCCGCCCTGCACAATCTGGGCCGCGGCGAGGAGCTGGTGGTCACCTACATCCAGGAGATGCCGGAAGTGGCGCGTGCCATCGGCGAGGACGTGCTGCCGGACATGGTCAACTTCCTGCTCTCCATGGCCTCCAAGACCTCCGGCCAGGTGCTCACCCTGATCATCGGCACCGCCCCCCTGGCGGCCGAGCGGCTGGGCGACGAGAGCCTGTTCCGCAACTACCTCAACGTGCTGTCCATCATGCTGGCGCAGGCGCCGCGTGGCCTGCGGCCGATGCTGGAGAACCTGGACCGGCTGCTCACCCAGCTCACGCTGGGCGGCCTGCGCCGTTGGGTGCAATGGGGCGCCCAGGCCTACAAGACGGATTTCGACGGCCAGGTGCGCTACTTCTCCCTGCAGAGCCCGGATGCGCTCTCCGTCCTGCAGGCCGAGCGCAAGGGCACGCTCTTCGTCGACGTGCAGCGCCGGCTCAACATCTACCTGCGCGCCATGTGGGGGCGCGACTTCTTCCTGCGCCCGACCGCCGGCGACTATGAGTCGCGCGAGGGGCTCAAGCCCTACATCGAACGCTACGTCATCCACATCGCCGACGCCTACGACGACTACCGGCCCTACGGGGAGCAGACGCCGCCCGAGGCGGTGATTCCGGGGTTGGAGATCTATCGTGCCGCCGCCAACCACTGCGCGGCCCACCTGGCCTTCACCAAGGCGCCGTTGTCGATGCAGATGCTCAACACCACCCAGATGGGCATCATCGAGGTCATCGAGGATGCGCGCGTGGAGGCGCTCGCCATCCGGCAGTTTCCCAACATGCGGGCCGCCTGGCTGGCCCTGCACCCGCCGGCGGATTACCGCGAGCCGCAGACGGTGGGCGACCTGCTCAACCGCCTGGCGCGCGCCCTGCTGGAGGAAGCGCCGGCCGATCCGCATCCCTGGGTACGCAAGGGCGTGGAATTGTTCCGGGCCGAAACGGACCTCTCCAGCAACCAGGCGAGCTGGAACATCGGCGTGGAGCTCGCGCACGATCTGGCCCGCATCCCCCTGCCGGAATACAACCCGCGCACCGACGCCCTGCGCGCCATCTACCGCGACGACAACCGTACGGTGTGGGAATCCGAGGAGTACAGCGAGCTGGAGGCACTGGAGGCGACCTGGGCGCCGAAGCAGGTGCGCAAGAAGGTCAACATCATGGAGATGGTCAACGAGCTGGATGTCGAGTTCGCCGGCGACGACGCGCAGGAGATCTGGGTGCTGCCGACCGAGTTCTGGCTCGATCAGGAGGGTGTGACCATCAACTCCCTGGAGGGCAAGGAACCGGTCGCCGACCCCTACCACTACCACGAATGGGACTACCAGATCCAGCTCGAGCGCCCGAGCTGGGTCACCGTGCTGGAACGCCGGCCCAGGCTCGGCGAGCTGGAAACGATCGAGCGCATCGTCGAGGACAACAAGCCGGTGATCTCGCGCCTGAAGTTCCTCATCGAATCCATGATCCCGCAGGGCATGCAGCGCATCCGCCGGGTGGAAGACGGCGACGAGCTGGACATCAACGCCGCCGTGCGCGCCATGATCGACATGCGCATGGGCAGCCAGCCCGACACGCGCATCATGATGCGCTACAAGCGCAACCTGCGCGATCTGGCGGTGATGGTCCTGCTCGACATGTCGGAGTCGGCCAACGACAAGGTGCGCGGTCAGGACTACAGCGTGATGGATCTCACCCGTGCCGCCACCGTGCTGCTCGCCGATGCCCTGGACCGTATCGGCGACCCCTTCGCCCTGCACGGCTTTTGCTCCGACGGCCGCCACGACGTGCACTACTACCGCTTCAAGGACTTCGGCGAGCCCTACAACGACGTGGTCAAGGCGCGCCTGGCGGCCATGCAGGGCGCCTATTCCACGCGCATGGGCGCGGCCCTGCGCCACGCCGGCATGTACCTGGGCCAGCAGCCGAAAAACAAGAAGATCCTGTTCATCATCACCGACGGCGAGCCGGCCGACAATGACGTGCGCGACCCGCAGTACCTGCGTCACGACACCAAGCGGGCGGTCGAGGAGTTGGCGCGCGCCGGCATCACCACCTATGCCCTGTCGCTCGACCCGCACGCCGACCAGTACGTCGCGCGCATCTTCGGCGTGAAGAACTTCACCGTGCTCGATCACGTCGAGCGTCTGCCGGAAAAGCTGCCCATGCTGTACATGGGATTGACCCGATGACTGTACAGCTTTCGCTGAAATTGTGTCGCAAGGACGTCATGGGCAGCTTTCGGCGCAGGCTCACCTCGGCGCAGCCGAGGTTAAGCCGCGTTGGCGGCGGCCGGAGCCAAAAGCTGCCCATGCTGTACATGGGCCTGACCCGCTGAGCGCATGAAGGTCACCCTGCGCACCTATGTCTTCATGGACGCCCTGCAGCCGCAGTTGGCGTCCTATCTGGCCACCTCCTCGCAGGGCTTCCTGCCGGTGCCGGGCGATGCTTGTCTGTGGATAGAGGTGGCGCCGGGCATGGCGGTGCACCGTCTGTCCGACATCGCGCTGAAGGAGACCAACGTCCACCTGGGCGAGCAGGTGGTGGAGCGTTCCTTCGGCTCCATGGAGATCCACTACCGCAATCAGAGCGAGGTGCTGGAGGCGGGTGACATCATCCTGCGCCAGCTCGATACCACCCTGGACACGCGCATGGCCTGCCGCATCGCCTGGAACGAGATCATCCGCGGCATGACGCCGGACCACACCACGCTGATCAACCGCCAGCTCAGGAAGGGCTCGATGATCCTGCCCGGCAAGAGCATGTTCATCCTCGAGGTGGAGCCGGCCGGCTATGCCGTCTATGCCGCCAACGAGGCGGAAAAGGCCGCCCACATCACCCTGGTGGACGTCAAACCGTTCGGCAACTTCGGGCGCCTGACCATGATGGGCAACGAGGCCGAGGCCGACGAGGCCCAGCGCGCGGCGGTGCATGCCCTCACCGAGCTCAACAAGCGCGCGCGACACGGCTGACCGCTGCGCCGGCGGCGGCATCATGGCCCGTGACCTGGTGTACGCTGGCGTCTGTCCCTGGCTGTTAACCCCATCGACATCGTGACCCTGCATGCGCAAGCCGGCCTGCTGCCAGCCGATCCCGAACGGATCGCGCGGGCAGCCGAGCTTCTGCGCCGCGGCGGTGTCGTGGCCTTCCCCACCGAGACGGTCTATGGCCTGGGTGCGGATGCCCGCAACGTCGATGCCGTGCGGCGTGTCTTCGCCATCAAGGGTCGGCCGGCGCACCACCCGCTCATCGTGCATCTGGCCGGCGCCGACTGGCTGGACGGCTGGGCGCGCGCCGTGCCGGATGGCGCGCGTGAACTGGCAAGTGCCTTCTGGCCGGGGCCGCTCACCCTGGTGCTGCCGCGCCAGTCGCGGGTGCCGGATGCGGTGACCGGCGGGCAGGACAGCGTGGCGCTGCGCGTCCCCGACCACCCCGTCGCGCTGGCGCTCATCGCCGCAGCCGGCGCCCTGGTCGCGCCCTCGGCCAACCGCTTCGGCCATGTCTCGCCCACGACCGCCGAACACGTGCAGGCGGAGCTCGGCGGGGCGGTGGACATGATCCTGGATGGCGGGCCGTGCCGGGTTGGGGTGGAGTCCACCATCCTCAGCCTGTTGACGGACACGCCGACGCTGCTGCGGCCCGGCGCGGTCACGCCGCAGGCGATCGAGGCGGTGCTGGGCCGGCCGGTGGCACGGGGGGGCGGCGGTGGTGTGCGCGTGCCGGGTGCCCTGCCGGCGCACTATGCCCCGAGCACGCCGCTGGCGCTGCATCCTGCCGCCGATCTGCCGGACCGGGCGGCGATGCTGGCGGCGGCGGGCCGGCGTGTGCTCGTCTTGACCTTGGGCGAGTGGATCGACCCCATGCCGGCGGGGGTGCAGTGCCATGTCCTGCCTGCAGAGGCGGATGCCTGCGCCCGGCTGCTCTATGCCACCCTGCGCCGTCTCGATGCCGCGGGCGGCGATGTCATCCTGGTGCAGGCGCCGCCCGCGGGCTCCGACTGGGATGCCGTGCGCGACCGTCTCACACGGGCGGCACGGGCGTTCACGCAGCCCTCCGACGACGAGACAGGAACCTGACCGAGATCGACGTCGTCTCCATGCACATCGGTGAGTTCGATTACGACCTGCCCGACGCGCTGATCGCCCGCCACCCGCTGCCGCAGCGCACGGCCAGCCGGCTGCTGCACGTCGACGCGGCGGCAGGCCTCTACTCCGACCGTCGGTTTGCCGACCTGCCGCAACTCATCCGGCCGGGCGATCTGATGGTGTTCAACGACAGCCGGGTGATCAAGGCTCGGCTCCAGGGCGTGAAGGCGAGCGGCGGCAAGGTCGAGGTGCTCATCGAGCGCGTGATCGGCGAACACGAGGCGCTTGTCCAACTCAAGGCAAGCCACAAGCCCAAGCCGGGCAGTCGGCTGCGCCTGGCCGATGCCGTCGAGGTCGAGGTGCTGGGACGCGAGGGCGATCTCTTCCGGCTGCGCTTCGATCCCGCCCGCAGCGTATTGGCGTGGCTGGAGGCTCATGGCGAGGTGCCGCTGCCCCCCTACCTGGAGCGCGCTCCCGAGGCCGAGGATGCCCAGCGCTATCAGACCGTGTATGCCCGGCAGCCCGGCTCGGTGGCGGCGCCCACCGCCGGGCTGCACTTCGACGAGCCGATGCTGGAACGCCTCCGCGCCGGCGGCGTCGAGATGGCGCACGTCACCCTGCACGTCGGGGCCGGCACCTTCCAGCCGGTACGTGTGGACGACATCCGCGTCCACCGCATGCACGCCGAGCGCTATGAAGTCCCGGCCGAGACCGCGGCTGCCATCGAGGCGGCGCGGGCACGCGGTGGCCACATCCTGGCGGTGGGCACCACCAGTTTGCGCACCCTGGAGGCGGCGGCCACACCCGACGGCCGCGTGCAGGCGGGCAGCGGCGAGACCACGCTGTTTATCACGCCCGGCTACCGTTTCCGCGTCGTCGATCGGCTGCTCACCAATTTCCACCTGCCGCGTTCCACCCTGCTCATGCTCGTGTGCGCATTCGGCGGTCTGGATCTGATGCGCCGGGCCTATGCCCACGCCGTGGCCAGCCGCTACCGCTTCTTCAGCTACGGCGACGCCATGCTCATCGAGCGCGCGCGATCATCGGCGCAAGACTGACCACACGCACCCGCTCTGCTATCGTGCGCGGGACGAACGAACGACAAGGCAAACATGCGCATCTTTTCCCCTCTCTACCGACGCGTCATGAACTGGTCGCGCCACCCCCGTGCGCCCTGGTTTCTGGCCGGACTGTCCTTCGCAGAGTCCTCCTTCTTCCCCATCCCGCCCGACGTGATGCTCGCCCCCATGGCGCTGGCACGGCCGGATCGGGCCTGGCGCCTGGCCCTGATCACCACGCTCGCCTCGGTCGCAGGTGGGCTGCTGGGCTATGCCATCGGCCAGTTCGCCTTCGACCTGGTGCAGCCCTGGCTGGAGGCGCGGCCGCGTTACTGGCAGGCCTACCAGCAGGCGGTGGACTGGTTCGGGCGCTACGGCTTCTGGGCGGTGTTCGTCGCCGGTTTCTCGCCTATCCCCTACAAGGTCTTCACCATTGCCGCCGGCGTGTTGTCCATGGCCCTGCTGCCCTTTGCCCTGGCATCGCTCATCGGCCGCGGTGCCCGGTTCTTCCTGGTGGCCGCGCTCATGCGGCTCGGCGGCGCTCGCATGGAAGCCGCACTGCATCGCCATGTCGATCGCCTCGGCTGGGCCGTGGTGGCGGCGGTGGCCCTGGCCCTGCTGATCGTGCAGCGATGACCTGATTCGGATTTCGACGGCATGGGATTCGTGTCGCCCTCCCACCGGTCCCTTCGGCACTGGGGCCTGGCCGGCCTGAGCCTGGCCACGGCCATCGCGGTCGCCCTGCTCGTGCCGCCGGTTCCCCAGTGGCAGGACTACCACGCCTTTGCCGACCGGCGGGCCTGGCTGGGTGTCCCCAATTTCCCCGATGTGGTCTCCAATTTGCTTTTCACCCTCGTCGGTCTCGTTGGGCTGCGACGTCTTGCAGTCGATGCCGAGCGCCTCTTTCAGGACCCGCGCGAACGCCGCGCCTGGACCGTCTTTTTCCTGGGTCTCGCGCTGCTCGGTCCGGCCTCGGCCTGGTATCACCTGGCCCCGGACGATACCGGCCTGCTGGTCGATCGCCTGGCGATGAGCGTGGTCTTCATGGGTTGGCTGGCCATCCACTTGGGCGAGCGCCTCGGCGTGCGTTGCGGCCGCATTGCCCTGCCCTGGCTGCTGGCTCTGGGTATGGGCGCCGTGCTGTACTGGTATGCCGGCGAGCTGGCCGGCCGTGGCGACCTGCGCGCCTGGGGCTATGTGCAGTTCTGGCCGGTTTTGCTGATCCTGCTCCTCGTCTGGCGCACTCCGCCGCGCTACAGCCGTAGCGGTGACGTGCCGGTGGTGTTCGCCTTCTATGCCGCAGCCCTGTTGGCGGAGTGGCTGGACCGGCCGATCCTGGAAGCGACCGGCGTGTTCTCCGGCCACACGCTCAAGCACGTCCTGGCCGCCTTCGGGGCGTACTGGGCCTATCGCTGGCTGCGACTGCGGCGGCCGCTGCTGCAGGGGTGAGTGGATGCGCGGCCTGTTCATCACCGGCACCGATACCGGCGTAGGCAAGACCTTCGTCGGGACCCGGCTCGCCGCACTGCTCCTTCGGCGCGGCATCAGGCTGCGCCCACGCAAGCCGGTGGAGTCGGGCTGTCCCCGCTTGGACGGGGTGCTGCAGCCCCTGGACGCCGCCGCCTACCACGCCGCGGTAGGCGGCGCCGAACCGCTGCAACGGATTTGCCGCTATCGCTTCGAGGCGGCCCTTGCACCCGAGCGGGCCGCTGCCCTGGCAGGGCAGGATCTGTGCCTGGCCGATCTGGTCGCCGCCTGCCTCGACGCAGTGGAGGTGGAGGACTTCCTGCTCGCGGAGGGAGCTGGTGGCTTCTGCTCGCCTATCGCCGCCGATGGCCTAAACGCCGACCTGGCCGTCGCCCTGGGTTTGCCGGTATTGCTGGTCACGGCCGACCGGTTGGGCGCCATCCACCAGGTCCTGGTCACGGCCGAAGCGATCACGCGGCGCGGTCTGGAGCTGATCGGTGTGGTGCTCAACCGGCTCACCCCTGTCCACGACCCTCAGCTCGACAATGCCGCGGACCTGCGTCGCTGGCTCGGACCGGGCGTTCTCATCCTGACCTGTGAGTATGTGCCGGAACCCGATCGGCGCGAGGCTGTGACGGCCTTCTGGGAGTTGAGCGAACGGTTGTTGGAGCTTAGCGGCTGACGGCGGCGAGGATACCCTGCAGCAGGGTCACGGGGTCGGGTGGGCAGCCGGGGATCTCCACGTCGACCGGGATGACGTTGGCCACGCGCCCGCAGGAGGCGTAGCTCTCGCCGAAGATGCCACCCGTGCAGGCGCAGTCGCCCATGGCCACCACCCACTTCGGTTCCGGCGTGGCCTCATAGGTGCGCTTGAGCG
Source organism: uncultured Burkholderiales bacterium (assembly GCA_938038385.1). Classification (GTDB taxonomy): domain Bacteria; phylum Pseudomonadota; class Gammaproteobacteria; order Burkholderiales; family Thiobacillaceae; genus JANWZL01. The sequence goes on along the minus strand of CALHRD010000119.1, from coordinate 15,641 downwards.
CCGTCTCCAGGTGGCGCGACACCGGCCCGGTGACCAGCAGCACATCGGCATGCCGCGGGCTGGCGGCGAATTTGATGCCCAGGCCCTCGATGTTGTAGTGCGGGCCGTTCAAGGCGTGGATCTCCAGCTCGCAGCCGTTGCAGGAGCCGGCGTCCACGTGGCGGATGACGATGGCGCGGCCGAAGACCTTGAGGATCTCCGCCTGCAACGCCTGCGTGCGCACGCGCAGACTTTCGTCGGCCTCGGGCGGTGGTTCGGATACGATGCCGGTCTTGAGGATCTTCCCGAGGATCAGATGGGTGGCCATCTCAGAGGTCCTGTCCGCTGTAGGAGAGGTTGAACGATTTGTTGATGAGCGGGAAGTCGGGGACGATGTTGCCCAGAATGCCCACCTCCAGCGCCGGCCAGTTCTGCCGGGAGGGGTCGTGCGGATGCACGCGGTCGAGCCGCCCGTCGGCGCCGATGCGCACCGCCACCAGCACGGGGCCGCGCCAGCCCTCGACATAGCCCAGCCCCTCGCGTAGCTCCTCCGCCTGCGGCACATCCGCGCGCAGCGGGCCGGCTGGCATGCGCCGCACGATCTCGGTGATCAGGCGTAGCGCTTCGAACACCTCGGCGAAGCGCACCTCGACGCGTGCCAGCACATCGCCGCGGCGGTCGGTGGCCATGTTCACCTCCAGCCGGTCGTAGGGGGCGCAGGGGAACTGCACGCGCAGGTCCCAGGCCTGGCTGCTTGCCCGCCCCGCCAGCCCGATGAGTCCCAGGCGCGCGGCCATGGCCGGCTCCACCCGGCCGGTATGGGCGAAACGGTCCTGCACGCCGGCATGCTCGTCATAGACCGTCTTGAGTTCCCCCGCTTCTGCCCGCAGCCGTTGCGCCAGGGCCAGCAGTGCCGGTGCATCGGCGAGGTCGGTCGTCACGCCGCCGGGGACGATACGGTCGTACAGATAGCGGTGGCCGAACAGCCGCTGCGCCAGGCGCAGCCATTCCTCCTTGAGCCGCCAGAACTGCGCGAAGCCGAAGCTCAAGGCCACGTCGTTGCCCAGATAGCCAAGGTCGCCAAGGTGGTTGGCCACCCGTTCCATTTCCAGGAACAACGCTCGCAGCCACAGCGCCCGTTGCGGCACCTCGACGCCCAGCGCCGCCTCCACCGCCATGCAATAGGCCCAGGCATAGGCCGTGTGGCTGTCGCCCGAGACACGGCCGGCCAGGCGGGCCCCGGTGGGGAGGTCCATGCCTTCGAAGCGTTTTTCGATGCCCTTGTGGGTGTAGCCCAGGCGCTCTTCGAGCTTCAACACCTTGTCGCCGATGACCGAGAAGCGGAAGTGTCCGGGTTCGATCACGCCGGCATGGATGGGGCCCACCGGGATCTCGTGCACGCCCTCGCCGGCGACGCGGATGAAGGGGTAGGTATCCGACTGGCTGAGGGGTGAGGGGTGGGGAGGGAGCGGTGATGCGTCTTTGCGCAGGGGATAATCGTCTTCCCGCCAGGCCGCATGACGCAGCCACTTGCGGTCATCCACCGCGCCTTCGGCGTGGATGCCCAGCAGGTCGAAGGTGGCGCGCTGCATGCGCCCGGCCTGCGGAAAGATCGTGTCGAGGGTGGGATAGGCGGGGGCATCGGCCGGGAGCGGGCAGTGGGCCCAGATCAGCCCCTGGCTGGAAAGGAAGAGCGCGTGCAGGCCGTATCCCCGCCCGAGGTGGCGATCGTCACTGCCCCACAGCGCGAGGAGTTGGCCCCCTTCGTCGCGGATGGCACGGGCGAACACCGGCAAACGCGCGGATTCCAGGCTGAAGCGCCAGACGGGACTCGCCCCCTGAGGGGTGAGGGTCAGTTCGATGCCGCCGATGTTCGTCTGCATGTCACCCTCCCAACAGGCTGGCCGCCTGGCGGTACCAGTCGGCCAGATAGGCGGGGATGAACAGCCCCAGCATCAGCACCAGCGCCAGGTGGATGAACACGGGTGCCAGGGCCGGCTGGTGGGGCAGCCTTGGCAGCCCCGTCTCGCCGAAGACCATGGGCTGTACCTTGCCGAACATGGAGGCGAAGGCGACCCCCAGGGCGGCGAGCAGGAAGGGGGTGGCCCAGGGGTGCTGGTGCATGGCGTTGGTGATGATGAGGAATTCGCTGGCGAACACGCCGAAAGGCGGTACCCCCAGGATGGCCACGGTGCCCAGCATCAGACCCCAGCCGATGGTGGGATTGGTCTTGATCAGGCCGCGGATGTCGTCCATCACCTGAGTGCCCGCCTTCTGCGTGGCATGGCCGACGGCGAAGAAGATGGCGGACTTGGTGAGCGAGTGCAGGGTCATGTGCAGCAGGGCCGCAAAACTGGCCACCGGCCCGCCCATGCCGAAGGCGAAGGTGATGAGCCCCATGTGCTCGATGGAGGAATAGGCGAACATGCGCTTCACATCGGTCTGCCGCTTGATGAGCAGCGCGGCGACGACCACGGAGAGCAGACCGAAGCCCATCATCAGGTTGCCGGCCAGGCTGTGGACGCCCAGGGCCCCGTCCACCAGCACCTTGGAGCGCATCACCGCATAGAGGGCGACGTTGAGCAAAAGCCCCGAGAGCACGGCCGAGATCGGGGTGGGGCCCTCGGCGTGGGCATCCGGCAGCCAGTTGTGCAGGGGGACGAGCCCCACCTTGGTGCCGTATCCCACCAGCAGGAAGACGAAAGCGAGCTGCAGCACGACGGGTTCCAGCTGTGCCTTCACGCCGTTGAGATGGGTCCAGAGCAGCGCGCCGCCGCCGGCGCCCAACACCTTCTCGGCTGCAAAGTAGAGCAGGATGGTGCCGAACAGGGCGAGCGCGATGCCCACGCCGCAGAGGATGAAATACTTCCATGCCGCCTCCAGGGCGGCCGGCGTCCGGTACAGCGACACCAGCAGCACGGTGGCGAGCGTCGCACCCTCCATGGCCACCCACAGGATGCCCATGTTGTTGGTGGTCAGCGCCAGCAGCATGGTGCCGATGAAGATCTGGTAGCTGGCGTGGTAGAGCCGCAACCGCGCGGCCGACAGCCGCCCGTGATCCTGTTCGATGCGCATGTATGGGCGCGAGAACAGGGCAGTGGTGAAGGCGACGAAGGCGGTCAGCGCCACCAGGAAGACGTTGAAGGCGTCGATGAAGAACCAGCCGTCACCCCCCGCCAGCATGGGGCCTTCGTCGACGATGCGCGCGGTGAGCGTGCCGGCCGCGATCAGGGTGGCGAGGCTGAAGGCCGCATTGATCTCCGGGGCGTGGGTGCGGTTGCCCCACAGCGCCAGGTAAAGACCGCCGGCGAGCGGGATGCCGAGGAGCCAGTAGATCTCCATCTATGTCCCCCTTCGGTCCGCGCTGCGGGCCGCGAGGTGGCAGCGATGAAGGGGCAGGTCGATGCCGTTCATTTTTCGCGCAGCCTCTCCATATGCTTCAGATCCATGGAGTCGAACGTCTCGCGGATGTGGAAGAAGAAGATGCCGAGCACGAACACGGCCACCAGCACGTCCAATGCCACGCCCAGCTCAACGACCAGAGGCATGCCGTAGGTGGCGCTGGTGGCGGCAAAGAACAGGCCGTTTTCCATGGCCAGGAAACCGATCACCTGGGGGATGGCCTTGCTGCGGGTGATCATCATGAGAAAGGCGAGCAGCACGCTGGCCAGCGCGATCCCCAGGGTGGAGCGGGTCACGGTGCCGGCCATCTGCGCGATGGGCAGCGCCAGGTTGAAGGCGAAGATCACCAGCGCGATACCGATCAGCATGGTGGTGGGGATGTTGATCATCGGCTCCACGTCCCGGTCCACGTCCAGTTTCCGCACCAGGCGGAAGAAATACCAGGGCATGACGACCACCTTGAGGGCCAGGGTGAGCGCGGCCGAGTAGTAGAGGTGATGTTGCGCCGTGGACCAGGCGACGATGATCGTGGAGGCGGCGAGCGCCGTCCCCTGCCAGGCGAACAGGGTGATCAGCCCGACGATGCGCCGCTGCGAGAGCATGGCGAAGGCAATCAGCAGCAGCACGGCGGCCAGCAGGTTGACGACTTGCAGGTGGTAGGTGAGGCTCACCTCAGACCTCCAGCAGGAAATGCACCAGCATCCCCAGTACCGCCAGCAGGAAGGCGGTGCCCAGGAATTCGGGGGCACGGAACAGACGCATCTTGGCGTTGATCGTCTCCAGCAGGGCGAGTGCCGCCCCACCCAGCGCCAACTTGAGGACGAGCGCCAGCAGGGCGAGCGGCAGGGCGTTGAGGTCGCCGGCAGCGGCGATGCCCCAGGGCAGGAACAGGGCGATGCCCAGGGCCGAATAGGTGAAGAGCTTCAGTGCCACCGCCCACTCGATCAGCGCCAGATGTCGGGCGGAGTATTCCAGGATCATCGCCTCGTGGATCATGGTCAGTTCCAGATGGGTGCTGGGATTGTCCACCGGAATGCGGGCGTTCTCGGCGGTGGACACCATCCAGAAGGCCACTGCCGCGAAGGCCAGGCTGGGATAGAGGGCGAATTCCTGATGCGCCAGGCGATCGACGATGTGCGGCAGTTCGGTGGACTGGGAGATGAAGCTGGCGGTGAAGAAGACCATCAGCAGCGCCGGTTCCGCCAGGAAGGAGACCAGCATCTCGCGCCGCGCCCCCAGGCTGCCGAAGGCGGTGCCGATGTCCATGGCGGCCAGGGCCTGAAACACGCGCGCCAGGGCGAACAGGCCGACCAGGGCGATGACGTCGGCAGCCGGCGAGAAGGGCAGGTCATTGGCCAGGGTGGGCACGATGCCGGCGGCCAGTACCATGCAGGCGAAGATGAGGTAGGGCGCGAAGCGGAACAGCCGGGTGGCGTCATGCGCCAGGACGGCGTCCTTGTGAAACAGCTTCTGCAGGGTGTAGTAGGGCTGCAGCAGCGGAGGCGCGCTGCGACCCTGCAGCCAGGCGCGGCAGATGTTGACCCAACCCATGAGCAGGGGGGCCAGCAGCAGGGCCAGCCCGGTCTGGGTGATCTGGAGCAGGACGCCGGTGGTCATGGGTCAGCGGGTGACGAAGACGAGCAGGAAGATCAGGGTGGCGAAGCTGTAGATCAGGTACCACTGGATGCGTCCATGCTGCAGCCGGCCGGCCAACGCAGACAGTCGAGCAGCAAACTGGGCGATGGGCTGGTAGATGAACAGCCAGACTTTGTCGCGGCTGTCGCCCCGATACTCGGGTTGCCGGTCGAACGGGTCTGGGGTCAGACGCTCGACGCGCATGAAGGCGCTGAAGATCAGGCGTATGGGTTGGCCGAAGCCCTCGGCGCTGTCCTGCATGCGGGCATCCTGTTCCGGATAGCCGCAGTCCCAAGGGTCGGCCCGGCGCACCCTGCCGTGATAGACACGCTTCACGCCAAAGTAGACGAGCAGGGTGATGACCGTGATGACGGCGAGGAAGACCAGGGGCGCGTAGCTCGCCCGCGCGGCGGACAACGGTGCAACCATCACCCAGTTGCCGTCGTTGGGCAGGGTCGCATCGATGAGCAGCACGACCACGGGCGAGATCCAGTCGATCATCTGCGAGGGGATGAGCCCCAGGAACACGCACCCGGCCGCCAGCCAGAGCATGCCCAGACGTTCCGGCCAGCCGGCCTCATGTGCGTGCTTCAGTTCAGGGTCACGCGGCCGCCCCAGGAAGATGACACCGTAGAACTTCACCATCACATAGGCTGCCAGCGCCGCGGCCATGACCACCACCGCGGCGGCCACCGGGATGACCATGTTGAGGTAGGGCTGGGTGAGACCCGGTGTGAGCAGGAAGGCCTGCAGCAGCAGCCACTCGGAGACGAAACCGTTTAGCGGTGGCAGTCCGGCGATGGCCAGGGCCCCCAGCAGCATGAGCCAGCCTGTCCAGGGCATGAAGCGCATGAGGCCGCCCAGGCGGCCCATGCGGCGCTCGCCCGTGGCATGCAGCACCGAGCCGGTGCCGACGAACAGCAGACCCTTGAAGAAGGCGTGGTTGAGCGCATGGTAGAGCAGGGCGGTGAGCGTCAGGGCCGCCAGCGCATCCTTGCCGTCGGTATGAAAGATCAGCGTCAGGCCGAAACCGGCGAGGATGAAGCCGATGTTCTCGATCGACGACCAGGCCAGCAGTCGCTTCATATCGGACTGCACGGCGGCGAAGATGACGCCGTAAAGGGCGGTGACCAGGCCCAGGGCAAGGGCCAGGCTGCCCCACCAGGCGAGTTGCACGCCGAGCAGGTCGAAGGTCGCCCGCAACAGGCCGTAGATGGCGGTCTTGAGCATCACCCCGCTCATCAGGGCCGACACCGGCGAGGGCGCCGCCGGGTGGGCCTCCGGCAGCCAGACGTGCAGCGGCACCAGCCCGGCCTTGGCGCCGAAGCCGAACAGGGCGAGCAGGAAGGCGATGGAGGCCCAAAACGGCGTGTGTTCGGTCTGGCGCATGGCGTCGAAGGTATAGGCGCCCATGCGACCTGCCTCCCCGCCGTGCAGGACACCGAAGGCGAGCAGCAGGGCGACCGCCCCGACATGGGCAATGAGCAGGTAGAGGAAACCGGCGCGTCGGATCTCGGGAATCTTGTGGTCGGTGGTGACCAGGAAATAGGACGCCAGCGCCATCACCTCCCAGGCCACCATGAAGGCATAGGCGTCATCGGCCAGCAGCACCATGGCCATGCCGGCCAAAAACAGGTGGTACCAGGTGGAGAGCAGGGCGAGCTGGCCGGCCGGCATGTGACGAAAGTATCCGACGGCATAGAGGGTCACTCCGAAGGCCGCTCCACCGAGCAGGATCAGGAAGAAGCCGGACAGGGCGTCCAGGCGCAGATGGAAAGGCAGGTCGGGTAGCCCGAAGGGCAGGATGAATTGCATTGGGGGGTTGAACAGGGCGACTACCCCCACAACGGCCATGGCGAGTGCTCCGGCAGCACCGAGCGGGAAGACGATCCGCCGCGCCAGGCCGCCGCTTGACGGCATCAGCAGGCCCGCGGCGGCCAGCGCAAGCCAATACAGAACGACGGCCCAGGCCCAGTCCAGGAGGGTCATGTCAGGCATCGCGAACGATCACCGGAGCCTCAACCCTCGTGCACGCCGAAGCGTGATGGCGTTGCCGTGCCCTGACGAACATGTGGGTCCCCTGGATGGCGTAGGATTGACATTCAATGGGTATGGTATAAACATTTTATTATCATAACATTATAATAATCCATGGCCATGGAACTCAAGACCGCCCGTCTGACCGTACTGCTCGATCCAGCCAAAAAGAAGGCCTTCGAGCGACTGTGTGCACAGCAGGACATGACGCCCTCCCAGGTCGTGCGCCAGCTCATACGGGAGTATCTGAAACAGCACGGCGTGCAATGGCGTCCCAGCGGCAGCGCAGCGCAGGCCGCCGACGACAGCGCCGAGGCACCGACTGCGGAGCAGGAGGATAGGAAATCATCCTGAATCCGGGTTGATCTCGACCGACCCCGTGTAGATCGGGCTTTGGCGTGAATGTCGCGCGAGCGACCACGAAGCGCCCCTCCCCATTCCTCACCCCCGACCCCTGAGGGGGAGGGGAGGCCCGACCCGCCTCTGTCCCTGGGGGAGAGAGGCCGGCAGAGAGGGCCGGAGGGGTTGGGGGAGAGGGAAGGGACACGGCGACATGCATGCTTCGGGGTGGCGTCGCCATGTCCGTTAGTCCGACCCTTGGGGTGTCGGGCTGAAGCCCGACCTGGGAGGCGACCGACAGCCTCGACACGGATTCAGGATCTTGGTGACTGGACGAACAGACAGGCTGGCAGTGGGTCGGCTTTCAGGGCCTGTCCGGGCTCCGATCCGGGGCCGACTGGTCGGCCTGAAGCCCGATCTGGGATAGGTCGCAGGAACGCGGAGGTGCATTGACGCACGGCACTACAGCCGGACCTGGACCTCCTCCTTGGTCGACATGGCTGTGATGGAGCGTTCGAGATCGATCTGGGCGGGGTTGTCCTTGGACATGGCGCCCAGGCGTTCGATCAATTCGTCCTGCTCCAGGATCTCCTGACGGCCGTCGGCATACTGCACGAAGGCGGCCCAGGGGACGAATTTGGTGAGGGGAAATTCGTCACCCTGGCGCGGCGAGATGTCGATGTTGAGGCCGCCCACGAACACCAGGTTCTTGCCGCGCATGGCCGGGGATTGCAGCAGGCTGCGGTAGGTGCGCTCGAATTCCGCCAGGGTGTTGGCGCAGGCCGCCGTGAGCAGCGGGTGTTTGGAGGTCAGGATCCAGGGCATGGGGGCGAGCAGATTCTGCTCCAGCTGGTCCTGGAAGGGATCTGCCCAGTTGCCCTCGCGCTGGAAATAGAAGTCTTCCGCGCAGAGGTGCTCGCCGATGGCGATGCTGCCCTCCTGCGGCCAGGTCTCCTCCCCGATGCGCCCGATCAGGCTGTCGGCGGCGCGGTAGACATAGCCGGTGCTGCGGGTGGCCAGCGGCCGAGGCAGGTCCTGGCCGGCATCCTGCACCAGATTGTGGGCGACCAGGTAGAGCCCCTGCTTCTGGGGGTGGGCGATCAGCAGGTAGTCGATGAGCACCGCCGGCTGGCCGTCATGGCGCAGCAGGCGCACGCTCTCGCAGGCATAGGTGTAATCCTTGGCGTACTGCTCGACGATGCGACCGATCTTGCCGCAGGAGCAGGTATTACCGCCATGCTCGGTGTTCAGACGCCGGTAGACGCCGAACTCGCCGGTATCCGGATCGTAGCCGACATGACTGGCCTGCAGCAGGACCAGGTCCTTGCCGTGATCGGCATGGGGACCGTGCCGTTCCACCGAGACGATCCCCCCCACCCGGCCGTGGTTGAACGGGAAGGCGCCGAAGTGCTTGGCCAGCAGGATGATGGGAAAGCCCTGGCTCTCATCCGAGCAGAAGGCGCGCGAGGGCATGATCTTGCCCGGGGTGAAGCCCAGGGACAGGCACCAGTTGTAGAGCTTGGGCACGAAGCTGTTGTAGCACAGCATGCGGCCCTCCAGTTTCAGGCTCTGCAGGGCGGCGGGGATGCTTGCTCGGTTCGAGAACATGCGGCTGGCTCGCTGGCTGGGGTGGTGTGGACCAATCCGTTATAATATCAGGGCTCATCGCCAGCCTTGGGGGGTCAGGTCCGTGTGCCGGACCACGGGCGACAGGGACTTTCAGGTCCACAGACCTGGGTCGCATACAACCCCAAGTCATCCCGGGAATCGGAAACGTGGAAATCAACTCCATCACCAAGAAGCTGCTATTCAACACCATCCGCGTCGATACGGTGCTGGATGACGGCAGCGAGGGTTCGGGCACCGCCTTCGTGGTCGCGCACAGTCATCCCCGCGGCACCATCACCTTCATCGTCACCAACCGGCACCTGGTCGACGGCGTGCGCCGCGGCGGCCTGGTGTTCACCCAGAAGCGCAACGGCCAGCCGGCCTTCGGCCAACGCTTCCAGCTCAACATCGAGGACTTTCCGCACGCCTGGTTCATGCACCCCGACCCCGAGGTCGATCTGGCCATCATCCCCATGCGACCGCTCGAGCAGGCCGCGCGCGATCAGGGCGTCGAGCTCTATTACCACGTCATCGACACCCGGCTCGCGCCGGACGCGGCCACCCTGCGCGCCCTGGATGCACTGGAGGAGGTGCTGTTCGTCGGCTATCCCAGCGGCGTGTGGGACCAGGTCAACCTGATGCCCATCCTGCGCCGCGGCACCACCGCCACGCCCATGGCCCTGGACTTCGAGGGCAGGCCCGAATTCCTCATCGACGCGGCGGTGTATCCCGGCTCCAGCGGCAGCCCGGTGTTCATCTATCAGCCGGACACCCTGCGCCCGAACCAGGTCGCGGGGCGCAAATTCCTGTTTGCCGGCGTGGTGGCGGCGGTATTCTTCCGCGAGGAGGCCAACCACCTGGTGCCGGTGCCGGTGCCGGCGAACAACACCTCCATGGTCATGGGCTCGGAGATGATAGACTTGGGTCTGGTTATCAAGGCGCAGGCGGTGGTCGACGTGATCGACGCCTACCTGCGCAAGTGGGTCGAGTAGCAAGCATGAGCGAAAAGATGAACTATGCCGGTTTTCACCAGGACGCCCACGGCATCACCATGCTGGGACGCATCGTCCTGGATGCCTGGCTGTTCGGGCTGATCCCGAGGGAGGAGGACTGCGCCGGCTGGGACCTGCAGCGCATGCAGCAACTGATGGACCGGGTCAACCGGGCGTGGGACCAGTATGGCAACCTGCCCAGCCGTCTGCCGCCCGACTTGCAGACGCAACATGCCGAGCTCTATTCCTGGGCCATGCAGCGCGCCCGTGAGCGAGGCTGGAACCCGGAGCTGGACGACGAAGCGTGAGCGGGCCGCCTGGACCGTGCCCCGTTCGCCTGCCTGACTGCATCAGACGATCACGATGAGTTTCGAGCCGGTGGTTTTGTTCTTCGTGCTGGGCGTGCTGGCCGGGCTGCTGCGCTCGGACCTCAAGATCCCCGGCGCCATCTACGAGGCGCTGTCCATCTACATCCTGCTGGCCATCGGCCTCAAGGGTGGCGTGGAGCTCGCAAAGTACCCCATCGGCGACCTGATCGGCAAGGGTCTCATCATCGTCGCGGTGGGAGCGCTGATCCCGCTCATCGCCTTTCCCATCCTGCGTTTCCTGGGGCGCATGAGCCGGGCCGACTCGGCCTCCATCGCCGCCCACTACGGATCGGTGAGTGTGGTCACCTTCTCGGTGGGGATCACCCTGCTCGGGCACGAGATGCTCGACTACGAAGGCTATCTCATCGTCTTCCTGGTCCTGCTGGAGATGCCCGCCCTGATCATCGGCGTCATCCTGGCGCGCTACGGCAGGGGCGAGGTGCACTGGGGCAAGCTGTTGCACGAGGTGTTCTTCGGCAAGAGCATCTACCTGCTGGCGGGTGGACTGGTCATCGGCTATTTCGCCGGCTCGGAAGGTATCAAGCCCCTGGACAAGCTGTTCTTCGACCTGTTCAAGGGGGTGCTGGCCCTCTTCCTCCTGGAGATGGGTCTGGTGGCCGCATCGCGCATAGCAGCCCTGCGCGAATACGGCCTGTTCCTCGCCGCCTTCGCCGTGGTGATGCCGATCATCTCCGCCACGCTCGGCACCCTGACCGGCTGGATGCTCGGCTTGTCGGTGGGCGGGACCTTCCTGCTCGCCACGCTGTTCGCCAGCGCCTCCTACATTGCCGCCCCGGCGGCGATGCGCATTGCCGTGCCGGAGGCGAACCCGGCGCTGTCCATCGGCGCCTCCCTGGGCATGACCTTCCCTTTCAACATCTTCCTGGGCATCCCCATCTACCTGTGGATGGCCCGCTTGCTGCACGGAGGCTAGACCGATGCCCGCGCAATCCATGCTCCTGCTGACCATCCTCACCGAGGCGGTGCTGGAGGACACCATCATCGACGAGATCATGGCCCTGGGTGCCAAGGGCTACACCATCAGCGAGGCGCGCGGCCGAGGCACGCACGGCCTGCGCAGCGGCAAGTGGACGGTCAGCGGCAACATCCGCATCGAGGTGGTGGGCGACGCGGCGCTGTGCGCGCGCATCGTCGAGCGTCTGCAGACCCAGTACGAGCGCGACTACGGCCTGCTGATGTTCACCACCCAGGTCGAACTGCAGAACTGAACACGTCCCGGCGCGGGTGGGTTGACGCGATCCCGCCTACCGGCTTGAAAACCGACCACAGCCCGACGACGGAAACGCCATGGACAACCCGCCAACCTCGAAGATCGCCATCAACGTCCTGCACGTCATCGAGCAGCTGGGCCTGCTGGTGATCGTCGTCGCCACCGTCTTCGCGGGCATCCATGAGGTCGGTGTGATGATGTCGAATGCGGTGGTGACCCTGGCCGACCTGCTGCTGATGTTCCTCTACCTGGAGATCCTGGCCATGGTCGGGGTCTACTACCGTTCCGGCAAGCTGCCGGTGCGTTTCCCGATCTACATCGCCATCGTGGCGCTTGCCCGTTACATCGTGCTGGACATCAAGAACATGGAGCTCATGCACCTGATCGCGGTCTCGGCCGCCATCCTGCTGCTGGCCCTGGCGGTCCTGGCCGTGCGTTACGGCCACGTGCGCTTCCCGTACGGGGAGCACGAGTAGTCGGGGTGTCTTCGCGGCTCAAGCCGGCATGTCCGGCATCATGGCCATCTTGAGCTGGGCGATCTCGTCCTTGATCGCCAGCTTGCGCTTCTTGAGCCTTGTCAGACTCAGCTCGTCCGTGTAGCCGGTGTTGACGAGGTGCTCGATCGCCTTGTCCATGTCCCGATGCTCCGTCTCCAAGGCCAGGATGCGGGCATTGATATGGGCGAGTTCTTCAGGGCTGAGTTCGGTCACATTGAGCTCCAGGTGAGAAACCGCAATCAAACCCCCGGCCGGGACCTTGCGTCAACAGGACACATCGATATGCCTCGCGGCTTGCGCACCCATCGCCTTGCGCTCGTGCCGCTCGTGACAACTTTTCGAGGTGCCCGACGCCGGCGGCCACTGCGCTCCGGCCGTGGCGGCACTCAGCTCAGGGCCGGGACCAGCCGCTCGAGCGCTGCGCGCAGTACAGCCCGCGGCAGGGCATAGTTCAGGCGCATGAAGCCGCTGCCCCCGGGGCCGAACTGGGTGCCGGGCGAGAGGCCCAGCCCGGCGTCGATCAGGCGCAGGCGCAATTCGGCGTCGGACATGCCCAGGGCGCGGCAGTCGAGCCAGAGCAGGTAGGTGGACTCGGGCGGCGGGCAGACGACGCGGGGCGCTCGCTCGGCGAGGACCGCCAGGGCCAGGTCCCGGTTGCCGGCCAGATAGTCCAGCAGCGCCGCGAGCCAGGGCGCGCCCTGCCGATAGGCCGCGGTGAGGGCCGCGATCCCCATCAGGTTGGCGCCCTCGAACCAGTGCGCCTGCATCGCGGCGAGCACCCGCTCACGCAGGCCGGGGTCGGGCACGATGGCGTAGGCCGTGTTCAACCCGGCGATGTTGAAGGTCTTGCCCGGCGAGTTGAGGGTGACGCTGCGCGCCGCCAGCTCCGGCGTCAGGCTGGCAAGGGGCAGGTGCCGATGTCCCGGATAGACCAGGTCGGCATGGATCTCGTCGCTGAGGACGATGAGTTCGTGGCGCAGGCAGAGCGCGCCCAGCCGTTCCAGCTCGTCGCGCCGCCAGACCCGGCCGCCGGGGTTATGCGGGCTGCACAGCAGGAGCAGCCGCGTATCCGGCGTGAGGGCGCCTTCCCAGGCGTCAGCATCCATGCGCTGGCCATCCGGCCCCTGCAGCAAGGGCAGGCGGATCACGCGCCGGCCGAGCCGTTCCGGCCCCTCGAACAGCGGGTTGTAGACCGGCGTGGGCACGGCCACCGCCTCGCCCGGCCGGCTGAGGGCCTCGATGCATACCGCGAGCAGGGGCAGGAGCCCGGGGCCGATCAGGACCCAGTCCGGCTCGACCTGCCAGCCATGACGCGCAAGCTGCCAGTCGGCGATGGCCTCGACGGCTGCGCGCGGCGTCACGGTGTAGCCATAGATCGGGTGTGCGGTGCGTGCGGCCAGGGCCTGCCGCACGCACTCGGGCGCGGCGAAATCCATGTCCGCCACCCACAGCGGCAGCACATCTGCCCGCCCGAACTTGGCCTGTCGTCGGTCGTACTTGACGCTGTGGGTGTGGCTACGGTCGATCGGGGTGTCGAAGTCGTATGTCAACGCCGCCCCCACACCGTCATCTCCGCCAGGGTGTGCTGGAACTTGCGCGCGGTCTCGCGCAGGACGAAGGGGACGTCGCGCCGGTCGATGAGCTGGAAGTGCGCATCGAGCAGATCATGCAGTCCCTCCAGGGTGGTGACCGGCCTGCTGTCACGCATGAAACCGCCCAGCCACTCCTCCTTGGGTGTGAATTCCGGAAGCCAGGTGTAGGGCGAGGTCAGGATCAACAGGCCACCGGGGTTCAGCCGCTCGTGCACGCTGGCGAGGAAGGCACGTGGGCGGCTCAGTCGGTCGATCAGGTTGCCGGCGAAGATGAGGTCGTAGCCGGTGAACTGCGGCTTCAGGTTGGTCGCATCCCCTTGCCAGAAGGCGACCCGTACGGCGACCTCGGCCAGCCCCAGGGCCAGGGGGTCGATCTCGCGCGGCTCGGTCAGTTCCCCCTCGGTGGGGATGGCGTACTGCACGCGCTGGCCCTCCTTGAGGGCCAAGGCGATGCGAATGAAACGGGCGGTGTAGTCGATGCCCTCGACCATCTCGAAGCCACGCGCCAGCTCGAAGGCGGCACGCCCGGTGGCGCAGCCCAGGTCGAGGGCGCGCCGGCGCGGCCGCCCCACCATGTACTCCAGGCACAACGCAGCGCAGGTCCGGGGGAAGTTGGCCACGCCGAAGTATTCGGGCCCGTAGTGAAACTCGCAATATTGGGCGAGCTGCCGGTCGGTCTCATAGAGATTTTGCGTGGATTGTTCGATGCGCGCCGCGTAGGGGCTGTCGCCCGCTTCGACATAACGAAAGCCGGCGTGCTGGAAGAAGTGGCGGCGGAAGGCATAGCGCGAGTGGCGGCTGGCCTCGTTGCCGGTGGAGATGAAGCTGCCGCCTTTGATCAGGTTGTGCTTGTCGTCGAAGGTGGGGGTGGAGAAGTCGTCATACCAGGGGTGGACTTCGAAGCCGTCGAAGGCGGCTATGGGCGTCTCCGTCCACTGCCAGACATTGCCCACCACGTCGCAGAAGCCTTCACGGAAGCTAAAACGGTCCACCGGGCAGGCGCTTGCCCAGTGCTCCAGGTTGATGTTGCCCGGCGCCGACCCGGCCGGACCCCAGTCGGGTTCGTCCGCGATGCCCGAGTGGTCGAGCAGCCGCACCCACTCGTCCTCGGTCGGCAGGCGCAGCCGCCGCCCGGTCTGGGCCGCCTTCCAGTTGCAGAAGGCCTTGGCCTCCAGCCAGTTGACGTCCACTGGCCAGTCCCAGGGCATGTCGATCTCGGCGAGCAGGGCCCGGTAGCGCCAGCGGCCATCTATGCGGCGCCAGAACAGCGGGTGTTGCGGTTTGCGGTACTCGAGCCAGCGCCGCCCCTCTGGGGTCCACCACTTGGGTTCCTGATAACCGCCGGCCTCGACGAAGGCGAGGAATTCGGCGTTGCTGACCAGGAAGCGGCTCGCCCGAAAGGGGTCGATCTCGGCTGCGTGCCGGCCGTACTCGTTGTCCCAGCCGTACAGGTTGTGGTCGCGCGCCTTGCCCAGAACGACCTGCCCGCCCGGCACGGGCAGCAGTTCATTGGCCGGCGCCTTACCGGAATCGGCCTGGCCCTCGGGGCAGCGCGCCCAGAAGGCCTGCACCGGGTCGTCGGCCGGTTTGAGGTATTTGAGTTCGGTCTGGCGGATCAGTACCGAGGAGGTCTCCAAGTGGATGCGCTCGTGTTCGATACCCATCAGGATGGCCCAGGCGGGGCTCATCCAGCCGACCGGCAGCTCGATGGGCATGGTCCGGATCACCTCGCGCACCACCGCCTTCATGCGTGCGCGGTAATCACGCACGGCCGCCACTTCGGGCCAGCGGTAGTTGTCGGGGTTCAGGTCGTCCCAGCTCATCTCGTCCACGCCGATGGCGAACATGGACTCGAACTCGGGGTTGAGGCGGAAGTCGATCAGGCCGGCGGCGTTGAGCTTGTTGATGTAGAAGGTGGCGGTGTGGCCGTAGTAGAAGATGTGCGGGTGGCGCAAAGGCTC
>CALHRD010000118.1 GCA_938038385.1 uncultured Burkholderiales bacterium | reverse complement strand
GACAAAGCCAGACACTGTCCTGGGCCGGCAAGCGGGCGCGTAGCGCGCTCACCTCATGGGTGAGTTCGAACGAAGGTAAATCCTCAAACACCTTCATGCGGTTACGTTACCCAAGAAGCGGTCAACTGAGGTTTTTAGGATTAATGTGCCTGTACTAGGCTGACGTCACCGATTCATTTCGACCGAAAGGAGCCCCGCATGCGCCTGCACCCCCTCACCGCCCTCCTCCTGCTCTCCGCCACCGCCGCTCAGGCCGGTCCCGCCTTCGTCAACGGGCTGCTGATCCCCGGCGACACCGGCGATGCCTACGGCACCGGTGTCAACGACGGCCGCCTGGGCTTTTTCTCCGACCTCTACTACGACCGCGCGCGCAACGAGTGGTGGGCGCTGTCCGACCGCGGTCCCGGCGGCGGCACGATCCCCTACGACACGCGCGTGCAGCGCTTCAGCCTGGACGTGAACCCCGACACCGGCGCCATCTCCAATTTCCGGTTGACGCAGACCATCAAGTTCATGCAGGGCGGCACCGCCTTCAACGGCCTGGCGCCCAATCCGACCAACACGCTCGGCATGTCCTTCGATCCGGAGGGCTTCGTCGTGCACCCGGTGAGCGGGCACTTCCTGGTCTCCGACGAGTATGGCCCGTCGTTGTACGAATTCGACCGCTCGGGCCAGTTCATCCGCGCCTACACCAACCCGGCCAACGTCATCCCGCGCAACGGCGCCGGGGTGCCCAACTACGCCAACAACACCGGCAACGTGGCCGGCAAGTCCGGCAACCGCGGCTACGAGGGGCTGGCCGTGAGTCCCGACGGCCGCTACGCCTACGCCATGCTGCAAAGCCAGATGCGCGATGAGCTCGGCGCGCCCTATACGCGCATCGTCCAGTTCGACACCACCACCGGCGTCGCCGTGGCGCAATACGCCTACCGCTTCGACATCAGCGGCAGCAACCCCGGCATCTCCAGTCTGGTGGCGGTGAACGACCACCAGTTCCTCGCCCTGGAACGCAACAACCGCGGCCTGGGCGTGGACTCCACTTATGCCGGCGCCGACAAGCGGGTGTACCTCATCGACCTCAGCGGCGCGACCGACGTCTCCGCCATCGACCTGGATGCCCCCGGCGCAAGCTTCACCGCCGTGACCAAGGCCGCCACACCCTGGATCGACCTGACTGCCGACACCCTGGCCGCGCTGGGCAACGTCTCGCCAGAGAAATGGGAGGGGCTGGCCATCGGCCCGCAGCTGGCCGACGGCAGCTATGTCATCGTCGCCGGCACCGACAACGACTACAGCGTCACCCAGAATGCCAGCGGCACCCAGTTCGACGTCTGGTTCGATTTCGCCACCGGCACGCGGGTGGAGTGTACCCTCGGGGACAACTGCGCGCCCGGCGGCTACAGCCTCCTGCCCGGCGTGCTGCACGCCTACAAGACCACGCTCGACGACAGCGTGATGGCCGCCTACACCGCGCCGGTGCCGGAGCCCGGGACCTGGGCGCTTCTGCTCACCGGGCTGGGGCTGGTTGGCTGGGCGGCTCGCCGGCGCGCCTGAGCTGTGCGTCAGGGCTGGGGTGTGTGCCAGCCCGATCTGCGCAAAAACAACAGACGCAGAAAAAACGGCCGCCCGCAGGCGGCCGTTCGTTTTGGGGCTTAACTTGACCGATCAGCCCTGCTTGCGCCGGCGAACGGCGAAGGCCAGCAGACCCAGGCCGGCCAGCATCATGGCGTAGGTCTCCGGCTCCGGCACCATGGCGGCATTCATGACGTAATAGACATCGGTGTTGTCGATGTAACGGCCGTCATTGAAGCCCAGGATGTCGCGCAGACCGGGGTCCGTGCCCTTGACGTGGTCGTAGAACAACTCCGCACCCGCGCCCTTGGCGAAGAACAGGGTGTTCTCGTTGGTGTGCGTGCCATAGTGCCAGCGCACCCCCGGCAGGACGCCCTTGCCGTTGTTCTGGATGGGCTCGAACGCGATCGTATCCGAGTTGGGCCCCATGGGCATACCGTTGCCATGGTCGGTGAGCACGATCATCAGGGTCTCGTCCCAGCTGCTGTGGGTTTCGACCCACTGTACCGCCGACCTGACCGAGGCGTTGAAGTCCATCTGTTCCTCGATGATGCGGCCGGTACTGTTGCCGTGTGCGGCCCAGTCCACGGCCCCGCCCTCGATCATGATGAAAAAGCCGCTGGGGTTCTGGCTCAGGTAGTTGAGTGCCCCCTCGGTCATGGTCTTCAGGCTGGGCACATTGGGGTTGAAGGCGATGCCGCTAGGGTTGTTCGGATCGGTGCCATGCACATCAGTGCGGTTGTATTGAAGGGTGGCGTTCACCTGCGGGATGAAGATCGCCGGGCCGGTGACCTGCAGCGTGCCGTTGGCAAAGGCCTCGAAATCGGACTTGTCCTGATAGAACGCCCGCGGGCTGGAAGCGCTGTTGAGCGTGTTCCAGGCCGTCTCCGACATGTAGTTATAGCTGGCCGTGCTGCGCGGCTGATTGTTGTTGTTGTACCAGGGATGGCCCGCCCCCATGATGAGGTCCAGATCCGGGTTGTGGATCATCATCTCGCTGATGGCATGGTAGTTGTTGCGGCTGATGTTCTGGGCACCGAATACCGCCGGCGTGGCGTGCGAGAACGGAACGCTGGAGATGGAAGCAGTCGCCTTACCCAATGCCTTGGCATCCTGCGTGATGTAGCGCATGGGCTCGCTCTGGTTGCTCCAGTCTATGGCGTTGTTGTAGGTCTTGCGCCCGGTGGCGATGGCGCTACCGGCGGCGGCTGAATCCGGGTAGTTTTGCTTGATGTAGTCGTAGCCGGCAAAGTAGTTGCTGCCGGAGATAGAGGTGGTATCCCATGCCTTGGCCGGGTCGTAGGACACTTTTGCTTCGTTGTCGAAGGTCGGGGTGGAGGAGGTGTTGAGCGGATAGGTGGTCATGCCCAGCTTGACCGGGAAGCTGTCGTAGGGCTGCATACCCTTCTGGCCATACTCCCAATAACTGGCCATGTCCCATGTCCCCCAGCTGGCGCCGTCGGAGATGAACAGGATGACGTTCTTGGCCGGTGCGGCTTCGGCGACGGGCATGCCCAGACTCAGGGCGCCGGCTGCGGCAAGCACCGCGGTAAGTTGTTTCACTTGCATGTTGATCGCTCCAAAAAGATTGCATGATTACGGGGTATGGTGAACCCCATCCTCGGTAGTGTGCTGACCTATCGACGGGGTACCACCACGTGCCGAGCATGCAGGGAAAAAATGTCAGAATCGTGTCGATATCTCGACATGGTTCTAGTCCTTCCGGTCAACGTCTGCTGTACGTCCAACCGGAAGCCGGAGGGTACGGGCCTGCTTGCGATCGCTTCGGGCACCATGCGGGGTTGAGGTTGGTAAGGATGCCGAGGCCCTCGCGAACTCGCCTCAGTGGCCGCATTCCTCACGCAACGTCTATTTCTCCAGGTCTGGAGCAAGATCCTCGAAAAAATCGCCGATGCGCAGGGACAGCTCCAAACGGGACAGATTCTCCAGCGACAGACCCTCCGGCCAGACCTCACCACTGACCAGGTAGAGGTGGGATAGGTCGTCATAGATATCGTCTTGTTCCGGTGGATCATCCATCTCGTCCCAAACCTGGTGCTGACCATCCGGCTTCTCTTCATGATGTTGCATGTCCGTATCCTTCCTGACACTCTTTGATCCCTGATCATTCACCCGTGCCATGACCGGCCGATGACAGGGGGATATCCCCGTCCTGAGCACGACCGGCTGAAGTCGCCTGCATGCAACGGTTTGCGCTGCGCCTGTTCTGTCTCCTGTTTCTGACCACCCATACCCCGTCCGCCAAGTCCGTGGTGGGCGGCGCCGGGGTCGACCCCAACTCGGCGGATTCGCCCTGGGCCGGCGTAGGGGCCGTCATCACTGGCAAGGGGCACTACAGCGGCGCCCTGATCGGTCCGCGTCACGTATTGACCGCTGCGCATGTCGTGCGCGGGCGCCTGCTGACGGAGTTGGGTTTTCGCCTCAACCTGACGGACGAACACGCGCCGCCGCTGCCCGTCGCCGCCGTGCACATCCATCCCGGTTTCCAGGGCACACACCGGGGGACCGACGGCTTCTGGCGTGACGACCTGGCGGTGCTGGAGCTGGCCCAGCCGGCCCCGGCCGGCGTGCCCCCCTACGACCTCTATCCGGACACGCAGCTGCTTCGGTCGATGGTCGCCTTCGTCGGTTATGGCCGGAGCGGCGACGGTGAACGCGGCGCGCATCTGCCCGGCAGCCCGCGCGTCAAGCGCCTGGGCTACAACCGCATCGATGCGCTGCTGCCGCATGGCCCGGCGGATCCGCGTCCGGTGCTGTTTCTGTTCGACTTCGACGGCCCCGACCTGACGAGCAACCGCTTCAAGCCGGATGCGCCGCACAACGCCAGCCTGGGGCCGGAGCTGGAGGCCACCTTCGCCGGCGGCGACTCGGGCGCGCCGGTGTTCGTCTTCGACCGCGGCGTCTGGAAGATCGCGGGGGTCGCCGCCTTCGTCGCCGCTCAGGAGGCCACGCCCGGCCGCCATGGCAGCATCGCCGGCGGGACCCTGGTGCCGGCCTACCTTGACTGGATCCGCGCCATCCTGCACCCGGCCTCTGCGAACTCGGGGGCTGCCGCCAGCCAGGACGCACGCGCTCCGCGCTAACGGACATGGCGACGCCACCCCGAAGCATGATTGTCGCCAATCCGTTCACTCTCCCCCAGCCCCTCCGGCCCTCTCTCCCGGCCTCTCTCCCCCAGGTAGAGAGGCGGATCGAGCCGCCCCTCCCCCTAGGGGGTGGGGTCGGGGGAAAGGCACGTGGAGGGGCGCTTCGTGGCCGCTTGCGCGACATTCAGGCCAATCGAACGGCAGGTTTGTCGTACCCGCAGCGGGTCGGCCACGTATGAGGGGCTACGCCCCGCGTTAACAAAACCGTCACGACCGTCTGAGAGCATGGCGCAATGGCTGCTGTGGCGCACACCTGTGCACACAGTGGTCTCTACCCCCTGCCACCTCAGCCTGGAGACCGTCATGCAAAAGATCAACAAGACCCTGCTCTCCCTCGCCCTCGTCACCGGCATCGGCAGCCTGGCCGACGCCCATGCCGCCATCGCCGCCAGGCAGCACCTGTGGACCTACAACCACAGCCTGACCGGTGTCGCTGGTCAGACCGCAGAGATCGTCTCCTTCGACACCCTGACGCAGACCCTGTGGGTGGTCGGCATCAAAGGCATCGACGTGCTGGATCTGAACACCGGCAGCCTGGTGCAGCACATCGATACCAGCGTCTGGGGCGAAGCCAACAGCATCGCCATCCACGGCGGTCTCGCCGCGGTTGCCATCCAGGCGCCGGTACGCACCGATCCGGGCAGTGTGAGGCTGTTCGACACCAGCACGCGCGCCCTGGCCAGCGGCGTCAACGCCATCGGCGTCGGCGCCCTGCCCGACATGATCACCTTCACCCCGGACGGCAGCCGCCTGCTGGTGGCGAATGAAGGCACCCCCGGCGCCGGCATCGATCCGCCCGGCACGGTGAGCATCATCGACATGGCCAGCCGCGCCGTCATCGCCACCCCCGGCTTCACCGGCGTGCCGACCTTTGGCAGCGCCCTGCGCACCTTCGCCGACATGGATTTCGAGCCGGAATACATCACCGTCGCCGGCAACAAGGCCTACGTCGCGCTGCAGGAGGCCAATGCCATGGCGGTGTTGGACTTGCACAGCAACAATTTCACCAAGGTCATCGGCCTGGGCACCAAGGACTTCAACCAACCCGGCAACGCCATCGACCCCAACGACCGCGACTACCTGAGCGG
Organism: uncultured Burkholderiales bacterium; assembly: GCA_938038385.1. Taxonomy (GTDB): domain Bacteria; phylum Pseudomonadota; class Gammaproteobacteria; order Burkholderiales; family Thiobacillaceae; genus JANWZL01. The sequence goes on along the minus strand of CALHRD010000118.1, from coordinate 3,556 downwards.
CAACAGCGGCGCGACGCGCATCGAGCTGCGCCCGGTCGCCGCCCGCGGCCTCTACCAGCCGGACGGCATGGCCGCCTACCAGGCCAGGGGGCAGACCTTCATCGTCATGGCCAACGAGGGCGATGCCCGCGAGGACGAAAAAGACGAGGCGCGCGCCAGTTTCTTCGGCGTGACCGGCGACCTGGCCAGGCTCACGGTATCCAAGCCGGACTCCAGCGCGACCGATCCGGTCGCCTTCGGCGCGCGCTCCTTCTCCATCCGCGACGAGGATGGCAACCTGGTGTTCGACAGCGGCAGCCAACTCGACCAGTTGGCCATCGCCGCCGGCATCTACGACGACGGCCGCAGCGACAACAAGGGCGTCGAGCCGGAGGGCGTGTCGCTGCTGCAGATGGCCGGCCGCACCCTGGCCTTCATCGGTTTGGAGCGCACGCTGAAAGGGGCCGTGGCGGTCTATGACGTCACCGATCCCTACGCAGTGAGCTTCGTCGATTTCATCTTCACCGACGGCGACCGCGCACCCGAGGGTCTGCAGGCCTTCCACTACGATGGCCGCTACTACCTGGCCATCGCCAACGAGGTCTCCCGCACCACCACCCTGTACAGCCTGACGCCCGTGCCCGAGCCCGGCACCTGGGCCATGCTGCTGGCCGGACTGGGCCTGGTGGGCTTCGCCGCCAGGATGCGCCGTTCCTGACCCGGCAAGGGTCGATATGACGCTGGCATGACGGCGATGAACCGAACGGCTCATGCCAAGACCCTCCGTGACCACCAGTGCCTGTCATGGGCGGCCTTCAAGATCCACACGGTTCGATCAACCATCGGATGACAACATTCAGGAGATCCACATGCGCTTCAAACCCACGCCCCTCGCCCTCTCCATCGCCCTCCTGCTGGCCGGTCCGGCCGTTGCCGAAAACCTGACCCTGCTGCATGTCGGCGACCAGGAATCCTGGCTCATCAGTGCCCAGGGCAACGTCCGCAGCACGACCAACCCGGACCGCTATGAATACTACGGCGGCATCGACCGCCTGGCCGGCATCATCGAACTGGAGCGCCTCAGCAATGCCGGCACGGTGCTGGCGGTGAACGCCGGCGATGCCTTCCTGCCCTCGGTGTGGTTCAAGGCCAGCACCTCGAACCCGGCCCTGGCCACCGCCTACATGGGCGGTCAGGACTTCTACGACACCAGGGCCCTGCGTCAGATCGGCTTCAATGCCATCACCTTCGGCAACCACGAGTTCGACCTTGGTCCAGACATGGCGGCCGCCTTCGCCCGCGCCTCGGCCACGCCCTACCTGTCGAGCAACCTGGACTTCTCCGCCAACGCCAGCTTCCAGGCGCTGAGCAACGTCAAGCCGAGCGAGATGGTGACCACCGCCGGCGGCCACAAAGTGGCCATCATCGGTGCCACCACCCCCCTGCTCAACAAGATTTCCTCCCCGGGCAACGTCAGCCTGAAGAATTTCGACCCCATGGCCAGCGATGACGCCAACCTGTTCGCCATGGGCGCCCTGGTGCAGGAGCAGGTCAACCTTGCGCGCGCCAACGGTGCCACCGCCGTGGTGCTGGTCTCGCACCTGCAGAGCTTCCAGAACGAGGCCAAGCTCATCCCCACCCTGTCCGGCATCGACGTGGTGGTCTCCGGCGGCGGGCACGAGACCATGGCCAACCCCGGTGACAGCCTCGTGCGCAACTTCGGCGCCGAGAAGATCGGCATCAACGGCTATCCGCAGGTGTTGATCGACAAGGACGGCAACAAGGTGCTGGCGGTGACCTCCAGTTTCGGCAACCGCTACGTCGGCGTACTCGATCTACAACTCGACGACGTGACCGGCCAGGTGGTGCGCGACGCCGGCGGCGTGCCCGTGATCGGCGGCAACACCCGCATGCAGGTGGTCTCTCCAGCCGTGATCAGCGGCATCGCCGACCCCAACATCAAGGCCCAGGTCGAGGCCAAGGTGAGCGCGGTGTTCAATGAGTCGGTGTTGCCGGTGCAGACCTATCTCGATGGCCTCAAAAACGTGGTCATCGGCCAGACCGAGGTCTTCCTCAACGGCGAACGCGGCGCCAAAGGCGCGCCCGGCAGCTTCGTGTGGGGCCTGCGCAACGCCGAGACCAACCTGGGCAACCTGGCCGCCGATTCCCTGCGTTTCTTCGGCAAGACCGACATCGCCCTGCAAAACGGCGGCGGCGTGCGCGCCTCCCTCCAGGCCGGCAACATCACCGCCGCCGATCCCCTGGCGGTGCTGGCCTTCACCAACCTGGTGGTGATCGTCAACGACATCAGCCCGGAACGGCTCAAATCACTGCTGGAGCACGGTTACGGCGCCGCCAGCCCGGACGGCAACACGAACGGGCGTTTCCCGCAGATCTCCGGCATGAAGGTGGTATACGACTCCAGCCGTGCAGTGGGTGAGCGCGTGCGCTCCATCGTTCTGGACGACGGCACCGTGCTGGTAATGAACGGCGCCCCCGTGCCGGGCGCCCCGAGCGTTTCCATGTCCACCATCGATTTCCTCGCCAATGGCGGCGACGGCTACAACTTCAGCGGTCTGGAGGTGGTGACCCCCACCAATTCCCTGCTCTACAGCGAAGCCCTGCAGCTCTACCTCGAGACCCCGGTGCTAGAAGGCGGTCTCGGCGGCGTGGTGACCGCGGCGAAGTACGGCGCGGAGAATCCCTTCGACTTCCAGGGCCGTCAGATCGACATGGCCATCGCCGTGCCCGAACCCGAGACCTGGGCCATGCTGCTCGCCGGCCTCGGCCTGATCGGTCTGCAACTGCGTCGCAAACCCCGTATTCACCGCAACCTGGAGATCTGAACCATGAAGCACACCCTGCCCGTCCTCGCCCTGGCCGCCGTCTTCGCCGCCCCGGCCCAGGCCCTGACCACCGGCGACATCGCCTTCGTCGCCTACAACGCGGACGAAGACGGCCTCGCCTTCGTCACCTTCGTCGACATCGCCCCCAACACCAGCGTCTTCTTTCGCGACGACGAATGGAACGGCAGCGCCTTCAACACCGGCGAGTCGGCCACCGTCTGGAACAGCGGCGCCAGCGTCATCGGCGCCGGCACCGTGGTGCGCTTCGCCGCCTATGACGTCGCCTCCCGCTCCGCATCGCATGGCACCCTCAGCCCGGTCATCAGCACCAACTTCGGCCTGGCCGCCAACAACGAGACGGTCTATGCCTATCTCGGCGCGGACGTGAACACCCCCACCACCTTCCTGGCCGCCATCGCCAACGCCCCGTTCAGCGCCTCCACCGGCCTGATCGACAACACCGGCCTGGTGGCCGGCAGCCATACCGCCATCGTGCTCTACACCAGCGCGGACTATGGCGAATACACCGGCGCGCGCAGCGGACTGGCGAGCCTCGACGCCTACAAGCCGCTGGTGGGCGATACCGCCGCCAATTGGTGGATGGACACCGTTAACGGCAGTTACGCCGACCGGGTCCCCAACACCACCGCCTTCACCATCACCCCCGTGCCCGAGCCTGAGACCTATGCCCTGATGCTGGCCGGTCTGGGTCTGGTCGGCTGGATGGCCCG
>CALHRD010000117.1 GCA_938038385.1 uncultured Burkholderiales bacterium | reverse complement strand
ACCCTCGCCTGCACCGTCGGCGGCTCGCACCAGCCCATCGTCACCGCCATCCGGACGCTCAAGCCGGGGCGGGTGGTCTTCTTCTGCACCGGCACCGACCCGGCCACCGGCAAGCCCGGCTCACGCCAGCAGGTGGAGGGCAGAGGGCTGGTCATCCGCGCCAGTGCCCAGGACGACAAGCCGACCCTGCCGGCCATCCCGGTGCAATGCGGCCTGACCGAAGGGCAGTGGGAAGTGGTGGAAGTCCCCGCCGATGACCTGGACGCAGCCTACGCCATGATGCGCAAAACCCTTCGCGACCTGGCCGACCAGGGCGGGAGGGTGGTGGCCGACTACACCGGCGGCACCAAGACCATGACCGCGGCGCTGGTGCTGGCCGCCCTGGACGATGGCCGGGTGGAGCTGCAATCGGTCACCGGCGCCCGCGTCGACCTGGTGAAGGTGAGCGACGGCAGCCAGGCGGCGGTGCCGGCGACGGTGGAGCGCATCCGTTTTCATCACGACGTGCGGCCCGTGCTGTCTGCCTGGCGGCGCTTTGCCTGGGACGAGGCGGCGCGCGGCCTGGATGCGCTGGGAGTGCCGCGCCACGCCAGCCTGCGTGCCGCCTGGCAGCGGGCGCGCGACGTCTCGCGGGCATTCGCCGCCTGGGACCGCTTCGACCACGCCGGGGCGTTGGTGCTGCTGCAACAGTACGACGGTGTGGTCGCCCCGGCACTGTCGGCGCACTATCCAGCCCTGAAGCGGCTCGCCAGTCCCAACCATACGCAGCACACGCCCCTGCGCCTGTGGGACCTGTGGCTCAACGCCCGGCGCCGGGCGGCCGACGGCCGTTACGACGATGCCGTGGCGCGCGTCTATCGCCTCATCGAATGGACCGCCCAGTGGCAGCTCGACAGCAAGAAGGGCTGGAAAACCGCCGATCTGCCGGGGGAGGTCGCCGCAGCCGCCGGCATCGGCCCCAACCGCGACGGGCAATACCAGGCCGGCCTCTACGCCGCCTGGCAGCTCGCGGCCGAGCACTGCGGCGGCGAGCTGGCCGCCTTCTTCGGGCGCGAGCGGCTGGCCATGCTGGACCTGCTCAGGCAGCGCAACGACTCCATTCTCGCCCATGGCAGCGTGCCGGTGACCGAAGAAGGCTGGCGGGACTGGGAAGCCTGGTTGAGCGCCGAGTTCGAGCCCTTGCTGAAGACCTTGCTGGCCGAGGCCAGGGTGAATCAACCCTTCCCCCAGTTGCCGGATGCCTATCCCTGGGGCGCGGATCTGGAAGACGCGGACCGTTCGCGGTTGCACATCTGACAGACAGCTACTAATCTGACATCTGCAGGTGAATATGGAGATCATCGATGTATGTCATGAAAATGTCTGAAGGAGGCCGAGTTGTCATACCGGCAGAGATCCGTCATTCACTGGGCCTCGCGGAGGGCGATCCGGTGTATTTCGAGTTGCGCGACGGTGTGGCGGTGATCACCAGCAAACAGGCGAGGCTCGCGCGGGCACGTGCCCTGTTTCGCAAGTATGTGCCGGCGGGCGCGCCCTCCCTGGCCGACGAGCTGATCGCCGAGCGACGCGCCGAGGCGGCGCGCGAGGAATCGCCGTGACCTTCCTGCTCGATGCGTCGGCCGTTCTGGCCTACCTGCACGAGGAAGCCGGAGCGGACGACGTCGGCGCGGCGCTGGCCTCTGCGGCCCCGTGCCTGATGACCGCTGCCAATCACGCCGAGGTCGTCAGCCGCTGTCTCGACCGGGGCGTGGCCGAGGAGGTGGTCGAGCCCATGTTGGCCGAGCTGGGTTACCAGGTCCTGCCGGTGACGGCGGAAGACGGCGCGTTGGCAGGCCGTCTGCGTCCGCTCACACGCACGCTGGGCCTGAGCCTGGGCGACCGCCTGTGTCTTGCTTCGGCCAGACGCCATGGCGGTATCGTGCTGACCACGGACCGGCCCTGGCTGGAACTGGCCGCGCCGCTCGGCCTCGATATCCGCTGTATCCGCCCGGCCCGATCCTGATGGTTCCCTGCCACCCCCAGTGCCCTCGAATGGGCGGCCCGGCAGGACCGGGAGGCGGACCGACCCTGGCGGGGTGTCGCGCCAGCCTTGGCAAGCCTGCGTTGCAGAGCTCGACTCTTAGCACCAGGCGGACAAGGAAGGCTTTTGCGCGCTCGGCACATCGCCATGCGTCCTGAAAAGACCCAGGTCCACGTCCTGCTGGTCTCCGCCCAGGCCGCGCCCAATCTGCTGCCTGCCCTGGACCCCGACCTCAAACCGGACGAGGCCGTGCTCATCGTCACGGCCAAGATGCGCCCGCGTGCCGATGCCCTCGAGTCGGTGCTCAAGGAGACCGGCATTCGTACGACGCGCGTGCCGCTCGACAACGAACACGACTACGCCGCCATCGAGGCTGCGCTGATGAAGGTGGCCGGCGAGCGGGAAGGCCAGCGCATCGCCCTGAACGTAACCGGCGGCACCAAGCTCATGGCCCTGGCCGCCCAATCGGTGGCCCAGGCCTGGAACTGGCCGGTGTTTTATGTGGACATGGATACCGACGAGGTCATCTGGCTGGCCGGCGAGCGCGGCCGCCAGCCGCTGGCCCGGCAATTGAGGTTGAGACATTACCTGCAGGGCTATGGCTTCACAGTGGAAAACGGCATCCAGCGGCCGCAACCCCGCAGCCACCACAACACCCTGATGCAAACCCTCGTCACGCAGATCGGCAGCCTCGAAACGCCCCTGTCGCAACTGAACTGGCTGGCCCAGCAGGCCGAGGACGCCGGCAGGCTGGAAGCCGCCCTCACCGCGCAGCAACAGGACAGCCGCTCGCTGGAGGCCCTGCTGCGCAACTTCGAGGCGGCGGACGTGGCGCGCGTCACTGACGACAAGGTCGTCTTTGCCGATACCGACGCCCGCGCCTTCGCCAAGGGCGGCTGGTTGGAGCACTTCGTTTATCGGGCCGTGGAGGCGCAGTCAGGTCGGCTCGGCATCCGCGACAAGGCCGCCAATCTGGTCGTGATGGACGCGCTGGGTGTGAAAAACGAACTGGATGTCGCTTTCCTGGCCCGCAACCGTCTGTTCGTCATCGAATGCAAGACCGCGCGCATGGACAAGCCAGAAGCCCCCAAGGCCAACGACACCCTGTTCAAGCTCGCCGAGATCTGCCGCCGTGTCGGCGGCCTGGGCACACAGGGCATGCTGGCCAGCTACCGGCGGGTGCGGGAGTCCGAGAAACGCCTGGCCCATGCCCTGGGCATCGAGCTGGTTTGTGGCCCCGAGCTGGCCAGGCTCGAAGAACGGTTGAAAACCTGGGTCAGGCCATGAGGCGCTGAACCCCGAACCCCAGGCACCGCAAGCTTGCCGTCTGCGCATGACGGGGCCGCTGGCCGCATCCTTGCCCTCCCGCGTCGGTCCACGGCGCCATCAAGCGGAGCGGCACCTGCACCTGCACGAAATCCTCATCCTTCTCGCCCTGATCGCCATCTTGCTCTGGCTGTTCTGAGTAATGCCGCGCGAACCCCCTTCGTCCCTAAAGTCGGGCGACAACGCGGACGGCTGGCCGCGGTGCCTGCCACGCCCCCATGCCTGGCTGTCGTCGGAGCTCGACGGTGTCTGGGGTTGTGCCGTGCCGATGGATTTGGCGCCCTGGTGCTGGCCGCTGGGCGAGTTGGAATACCTGGCGGCCAATGCCTTCGCCGAGGAACTGCGAACCGGGGAGTATCCAACGGCCTGCAAGCTTGCCACCCCGGCAGACCCCGAAGTCCTGGCCTAGCATGGCATCACCTGCAACCAACGCGGAGCGCCGCCTTGAACTGCCCCGGCCCTTTGAACCTAAAAACCGCAGTTGACCGCTGCATTGGATTCGTAACATGGTGAGGACACTGCGATTTCTGCCTTCGTTGGAGGTCACCCGCTGGGTGAGCCCGCTACGCGCCCGCTTTCCGGGCCAAAACGGCGCCTGGCTTTG
>CALHRD010000116.1 GCA_938038385.1 uncultured Burkholderiales bacterium | reverse complement strand
TGCCGGGGACGACCTGGAGTTCTACTTCAATTACATCACCTCCGACGGCGCCGGCTTCGCCGACTACGCCTGGGTGCGTTTGCTGGACAGCAGCCTTTCCCAGGTCGCCCTGCTGTTCACCGCCCGCACCACCCCCGGCGGCAACACCGTGCCCGGCTTCGGCCTGCCTCCGATCGGTTCCGGCGTGACCCTAACTCCCGCCTCCACTCCCATCATCGCCGGCGGTCCAACGTGGGCCCCCCTGGGCACTTACTCCGGCGCCTGCTACTCCACCGGTTGCGGCTACACCGGCTGGATCAAGATGACTTACGAGATCGCCGCTGCCGGCGACTATGTGCTGGAGTTCGGCGTGGTGGACTGGTCCGATCAGATCTACGATTCCGGTCTGGCCTTCGACGGCATCCTGGTCGGAGGCAAGCCGATCGAGCCCGAGCCCGTGCCCGAACCCGCCACCCTGGCCCTGCTGGGCTTGGGCCTCGCCGGCCTGGGCTTCATGCGCCGCAAGGCCCGCGCCTGACGCGGACGCCACGGCCAGGCCGTGGCGGATGGCTGCGCGCTGCTGGCCCGACCTTCAGGTCGGGCCTTTTTCGTTTCTGCATATCGGCGGTTCCCGATACAGGCCGCATGAGCGCGGGCTGGCTGTCACCTGTGTCGTCGGGCGGTTATCCCTTCCCGCCGCTCGGTCAATCCGCCCGTTTGCTGTCAGCAGGGACCGCCGGCCTGCCGTCCGCCCACGCACATCAAGCCGCTGCGCGCTCGCGCCGTACCGTGCCCCAGAGTTCCTCCAGGTTGTAGTGCGCCCGCACGGCCGGGTGCATGACGTGGATCACCACGTCGCCGGCATCGACCAGGATCCACTCCGCCGCCTGTTCGCCCTCGGTGCCGATGATGGACGCGCCGGCCGCCTTGAGCTTCTCGACCACGTTGTCGGCCAGGGCCTTGACCTGGCGGCTGGAGTCGCCGCTGGCGATGACCAGCCGGTCGAACAGCGAGGTCAGCTCGCGCACGTCGAGCACGGTGATCTCCTTGCCCTTGATGTCTTCGAGGGCGGCGACGGCGACGCGGGTGAGCGTTTCGGTATCCATGCGGGGGACTGGACTCCTCAGGGCTCGTGGCGGTAAAGGCCATGGCGTTGAATGTAATCCAGCACGGCGTCCGGGACCAGATAGCGGACGCTGCGGCCGGCACGGATGAGGCCGCGGATACGGCTGGCGGCGATGTCGAGCTGGGTGACGTCGTGCACGAAGATGCGGCCGGCGGGACTGGAATGCAAGTCGGCGGGCGTTGCGCTCCGGCGCTGCTCCAGTTCCCCGGCCAGCGCGGCGGGCATGGCGGCCTGCCAGCCGACGGCATCGAAGCCGGGCCGCCGCGCCACGGCCAGATGGGCCAGGTGGAACAGGCGCTGCCAGTCGTGCCAGGTGCTGAGTCCCAGGAAGGCATCGGCACCGAGAAAAAGCGTGAGCGGGCGCTCACTTCCAAATTCCGCACGAAATTCACTGAGGGTGTCGACCATGTAGCAGGGTGCGGTCTTGTGGATCTCGTGCTCGTCGAGCACAAAGCGCGGGTTGCCGGCAATGGCCAGCCGCACCATGGCCAGCCGGTCGGACGCACTGGCTGCCGGTTGCGTCCGGTGCGGGGGGGTGCCGGTGGGCAGGAAGCGCACGTGGTTGAGCCCCAGGACCTCGCCCAGCTCTTCGGCCAGGCGCAGGTGACCCAGGTGGACGGGGTCGAAGGTGCCGCCGAGCAGCCCGATCGAGGGGTTGGAGGGAGCCGCGTGCTGGCCTGTCACCTGTAACCTGTCACCTATCACCCCCTCACATGCCCATCGCCCAGCACCACCCACTTCTGGCTGGTGAGCCCCGCGAGCCCCACCGGGCCGCGCGCGTGGATCTTGTCGGTGGAGATGCCGATCTCGGCCCCCAGGCCGTACTCGAAGCCGTCGGCGAAGCGGGTGGAGGCGTTGACCATGACGCTGGAGGAATCCACCTCGCGCAGGAAGCGGCGCGCGCGGGTGTAGTCCTCGGTGACGATGGCGTCGGTGTGTTGCGAGCCGTAGGTGTTGATGTGCGCGATGGCGGCCTCCAGCCCGTCCACCACCTTGACGGCGATGATCGGGGCCAGGTATTCCTCGAACCAGTCGGCCTCGCTGGCGGCGACCAGCTTCGCGCCGGCGATGGCGGCACCCTGCAGGATGGCCAGTGCGTCGGGGCAGCCGCGCATCTCGACGCCGTGGCCGGCCAGGACGCGCCCGATCTCCGGCAGGGCGGCGCCGGCGATGCCGCGCGCCACCAGCAGGCTCTCGGCGGTGTTGCAGGTGCCCAGCCGCTGGGTCTTGGCGTTCTCGACGATCTTCACCGCCTTGGCCAGATCGGCCCGGTCATCGACATAGACGTGGCAGTTGCCGTGCAGGTGCTTGATCACCGGCACACGGGCCTCGGCCGAGACGCGCTCGATCAGGCCTTTGCCGCCGCGCGGCACGATGACGTCGACGTATTGCTTCATAGCGATGAGCTGACCGACGGCGGCGCGGTCGGTGATCTCGATCACCTGCACCGCGGTCTCCGGCAGGCCGGCCGCGGCGAGCCCTTCGCGCACGCAGGCGGCGATGGCCTGGTTCGAGTGCACGGCCTCGGAGCCGCCGCGCAGGATCGCCGCATTGCCGCTCTTCAGGCACAGCCCTGCGGCATCCGCCGTGACGTTGGGGCGCGCCTCGTAGATGATGCCGATCACACCGAGCGGCACGCGCATGCGGCCGACCTGGATGCCGGAGGGGCGGTAGTTGAGATCGGTGATACCGCCCACCGGGTCGGGCAGTTGCGCAATCTGTCTGAGGCCTTCGGCCATGCCGGCCACACCCCGGGCCGTGAGGGTGAGGCGGTCGATGAGCGCCTCGCTCAGGCCCTCGGCGCGCGCCGCGTCGAGGTCGCGGGCGTTGGCCGCGAGCAGGCGCTCGGCATTGCGTTCGATGGCCTCGGCCATGCGTATGAGGGCCAGGTCCTTCTGCCGCGTCTCGGCGCGCGCGATGGCGCGTGAGGCCTCGCGCGCGGCGCGGCCCAGCTGGTGCATATAGGTTTCAATGTCCATGTGTCACTCCGTAGTTTCTTGGGCCCGGCATGCCGCTCAGCGCCAGGGCCAGGCGTTCGAGCAGCGCCCAGACGTCTTCCCGCTCGAGCCCCTTGGCGGCCCGGTCGATCCGGGCGGCCTCGGCCAGCGCGCGTGCCAGGGTATCCGCATCCAGCCGCTTGAGGGCGTGGGCGACGAGGGGCTGGCGGCTCTCCCACACCCTGAGCCGGGCACAGGCGTGCGTCAGGGTCTCGCCCCGCCGCAGGCTTGAGGCCAGACGGTAGAGGCTGCGGATCTCCTGGGTCAAGACCCACAGCGCGAGCAGCGGGGTCTCGCCCTCCTCCCTGAGTCCGTCCAGGATGCGCAGCAGACGTAAGCCCTCGCCCTTGAGCAGGGCCTCGGGCAACTGTCCGGCATCATAGCGCGCCACGTCCATCACCGCCGCGCGGACGTCGTCGAGGCGCAAGGGGCCGGGCGGCAGGAGCAGAGCGAGCTTTTCGATCTCCTGATGCGCGGCGAGCAGATTGCCCTCCACCCGCCCGGCGAGAAAGGCCAGGGTCTCGCGGTCCGCCTTGAGGCCATGGCGGGCGAGCCGCCCGCCGATCCAGGCCGGCAGTTGCTCCAGGCTGGGGGGCTGCGGGGTCACGACCACGCCCGCCTTGTCCAGAGCGGTGAACCACTTGGCCCCCTGGCCGGTGCGGTCCAGACGCGGCAACAGGACCAGGAGCCAGGTGTCGGCCGGCGGTCGGGCGCACCAGGC
>CALHRD010000115.1 GCA_938038385.1 uncultured Burkholderiales bacterium | reverse complement strand
GCGCCCGCTTTCCGGGCCAAAACGGCGCCTGGCTTTGTCGCTCCTCCTTGCAGGGGTCGACCCTGCGGCGTCGTCGCTTCGCGCCAGCCACCGGTTTGGCCCGGCCTTCGGGCGCGTTCAACTGCGGTTTTTAGGATGAAGCGACAGGCCAAGACCCGCGCCTGGCACCACAGACATGTACACGATCCCTATGTGCGTCAGGCCACCGAGCAGGGTTATCGCTCCAGGGCGGCTTTCAAGCTGATGGAGATCGACGACCGTGACCGGCTGCTCAGGCCGGGCATGACGGTGGTGGACCTGGGATGCGCACCCGGTGGGTGGTGCCAGGTGGCCGCGCAGCGCCTCAAAGGGCAGGGACGCGTCGTCGGGGTCGATCTCTTGCCCATGACCGGTTTGGCCGGCGTGGAATTCATTCAGGCTGACTTTACCGAACCGTCGACGGTGCTTCGAATTCACACCGCACTGGGCGGCAGGGCGGCCGACCTTGTGATTTGCGACATGGCCCCCAACATCAGTGGGGTGGCCATGGCGGATCAGGCCAAGACCTATGCCCTGGCGGAACTGGCCCTGGTTTTTGCCTGTCGTTGTCTGCAACCCAAGGGCGCCTTCCTGGTCAAAGTTTTCCAGGGCAGCGGCTTCGAGGAATACATACGATCGTTGCGCGCATTGTTCAAACAGGTACAGGTGCGCAAACCGGGTGCATCTAGGGACCGCAGCCGCGAGGTCTATCTGCTGGCACGGGAAATACGCGATATTGATCGTGCAGTCGCTTTGGACTAAGTTAAGCCTGTGACCCGGAGCGGGTCGGTAAAGGAGTCGAGTTGAACAATCTATTCAAGAACGTTGCCATCTGGCTGGTCATTGCCCTCATCCTCATGACGGTATTCAACCAGTTTGGTACCAGGCAGACCACCCAGGCCCAGGTGGATTATTCCCAATTCATTGAGGAAGTGCGTCAGGGCCAGGTAGCCAAGGTCACCATTGAGGGGCATGTGTTGAAGGGCGTGCGCGCCGATGGCCGGCGCTTTACCACCTACGCCCCGTCCGACCCCTGGCTGGTCTCCGATCTGCTCAAGAACGGCGTGGTCGTGGAAGCCAAGCCGGAAGAACAACCCTCCATGCTCATGAGCATCTTCATCTCCTGGTTTCCGATGCTGCTCCTGATCGGCGTGTGGATCTTCTTCATGCGTCAGATGCAGGGCGGCGGCCGGGGTGGCGCCTTCTCCTTCGGCAAAAGCCGGGCGCGCATGCTTGACGAGTCGAGCAACCAGATCACCTTTGCCGACGTGGCCGGCTGCGACGAGGCCAAGGAGGAGGTGGCGGAGCTGGTCGAGTTTCTGCGCGACCCGTCCAAGTTCCAGAAACTCGGCGGCCGCATACCGCGTGGCGTGCTGATGGTCGGCTCGCCCGGCACCGGCAAGACCCTGCTCGCCAAGGCCATTGCCGGCGAGGCCAAGGTGCCCTTCTTTTCGATCTCCGGCTCGGACTTCGTCGAGATGTTCGTCGGCGTCGGCGCAGCGCGCGTGCGCGACATGTTCGAGCAGGCGAAGAAGCACGCCCCCTGCATCATCTTCATCGACGAGATCGACGCAGTGGGTCGCCAGCGGGGAGCCGGTCTGGGCGGCGGCAACGACGAACGCGAGCAGACCCTCAACCAGTTGCTGGTGGAGATGGACGGCTTCGAGGCCAATGCCGGCATCATCGTCATCGCCGCAACCAACCGGCCCGACGTGCTCGACCCCGCGCTGATGCGTCCCGGCCGTTTCGACCGTCAGGTCGTCGTGCCGTTGCCCGACATCCGCGGTCGCGAGCAGATCCTGCTCGTGCACATGCGCAAGGTGCCGGTGGCGCCCGACGTCAAGGCCGACATCATCGCCCGCGGCACGCCGGGCTTCTCGGGTGCGGATCTGGCCAACCTGGTCAACGAGGCCGCCCTGTTCGCAGCGCGCGCCAACAAGCGGGTGGTGGACATGGACGACTTCGAGCGCGCCAAAGACAAGATCATCATGGGCGCGGAGCGCAAGTCCATCGTCATGCCCGAGGAGGAGCGGCGCAATACCGCCTATCACGAGTCCGGGCACGCCCTGGTGGCGAAGCTCCTGCCCAAGACCGACCCGGTGCACAAGGTCACCATCATCCCGCGCGGCCGGGCCCTGGGCGTGACCATGCAGCTGCCGGAGACCGACCGCTACAGCATGGACAAGGAGAGGATCCTCTCCACCATCGCCGTGCTGTTCGGCGGGCGCATCGCCGAGGAGGTGTTCATGCACCAGATGACCACTGGTGCGTCGAACGACTTCCAGCGCGCCACCGATCTCGCCCGGCGCATGGTCACGCAGTGGGGTATGTCCGAGGAACTGGGCACGATGGTCTACGGCGAGGAGGAGGGCGAGATCTTCCTCGGCCGCTCCATCACCACGCATAAGAACGTCTCCGAGGAGACCATGCGCAAGGTGGACGCCGAGGTGCGGCGCATCATCGACGAGCAGTATGCGCGTGCACGCAAGCTGATCGAAGAGAACCGCGACAAGATCGAGGCCATGACTGCCGCCCTGCTTAAGTGGGAGACCATCGACGCGGAGCAGATCGACGACATCATGGCCGGCCGCGAGCCGCGGCCGCCCAAGCCGGTGACGCCGCCGCCGGCATCGCGCGACAAGACGCCCAGCGCCCCGGCGGCGACCGCGACGCCGGCGGAAGAGGCCTGATAATCAGGTGTCAGGTTACAGGTGACAGGTATCTGCAGGAGCGCGGCCGCCGGCCGCGCTCAGTGTTTCTGACGGCGGGCACGTGTTTCATTGCGGTCGCTTTGTCTTTGCCCTGGACCGTCCGCTGGTCATGGGCATCGTCAACGTGACCCCGGACTCCTTCTCCGACGGGGGGCGCTATCTGGGCGCTCAGGCCGCCATCGAGCACGCTTTCGGGTTGAAGGAGGCGGGTGCCGACATCCTCGATATCGGCGGCGAATCGACACGACCCGGCGCCAGGCCGGTGAGCGTGGGGGAGGAAATGGACCGGGTGCTGCCGGTCATCGAGGGTCTGCGCGATGCGGGCGTGGCCCTGTCCGTGGACAGCATGAAACCCGCGATCATGCACGCCGCCCTGGCCGCCGGCGCCGACATGATCAACGACGTCAACGCCCTGCGTGCCGAGGGCGCCCTGGAGGCTGTGGCCGATACGGCGGCAGGCGTCTGTCTCATGCACATGCAGGGTGAGCCGCACACCATGCAGGCGCGGCCGCATTACGGGGATGTCGTGGCGGAGGTGGCAGACTTCCTCGCCGACCGGGTAGAAGCCGCCGTGGCCGCAGGCATCGACCGGCAGCGCATCCTCGTCGATCCGGGCTTTGGCTTCGGCAAGGACCTGGGGCACAATCTCGCCCTGTTCAAGCGTTTGCGCCGCTTTGCCGATATCGCTCCAGTGCTGGTCGGCGTGTCGCGCAAGTCGATGTTGGGCGCCCTCACCGGCAGGGATACGTCGGAGCGCCTGATCCCCAGTGTGACGGCTGCCCTGCTGGCGCTCCAGAGGGGAGCGGCGGTGGTCAGGGTGCACGATGTGCGGGAAACGGTCGATGCCATCACGATCTGGCAGTCCATGGGAGAAAAAGATTGAGCAGAAGGTTTTTCGGGACCGACGGTGTGCGCGGTCGAGTGGGCGAAGACCCCATCACGCCTGGTATGGTCATGCGTCTGGGCTATGCCGCCGGGCGCGTTTTGGCGGCGCATGAACACGACAGCCTGCACGGTGAGCGGCCGGCGGTGTTGATCGGCAAGGACACCCGTGTGTCCGGTTATATGTTGGAGGCGGCGTTGCAGGCCGGTCTCACCGCCGCCGGCGTGGACGTGCGCCTGACCGGTCCCATGCCCACACCGGGCGTGGCCTATCTCACGCGGGCCCTCAGGCTGCAGGCGGGGGTGGTGATCTCCGCCTCGCACAACCCCTACGAGGACAATGGCATCAAATTCTTCTCCGCCACGGGCAGCAAGCTGCCCGACTCCGTCGAATTGGCCATCGAAGAGGCCATGGAGAGCCCCATCAAGACGGTAGGGCCCAAGCATATCGGCCGGTCCAAGCGGGTCGATGACGCAGCCGGCCGCTACATCGAATTCTGCAAGAGCACCTTCCCCACCGACTTGGATCTGCGCGGCCTGCGCATCGTCGTCGATTGTGCTCACGGGGCGGGCTACCACATCGCGCCGCATGTCTTCCACGAATTGGGCGCGGATGTCATCGCTATCGGCGCCGAACCAGATGGGTTGAACATCAACAAGGAGTGCGGCGCCACGCATCCCGAGGCACTCGCCCGCGCCGTGCGCACGCACCGGGCGGACGTGGGCGTGGCCCTGGACGGCGATGGCGACCGCCTGATCATGGTCGATGACAACGGTCAGATCGCCGACGGCGACCGTCTCATCTACACCATTGCCCGTCACCGCAAGGAAACAGGAGAACTCAATGGGGGTGTGGTCGGAACCCTGATGACCAACCTGGGCACCGAGCTCGCGCTGCGCCGGCTCGGCTGCGAGTTCGCCCGCGCCAAGGTGGGCGACCGCTATGTCCTGGAGCTGATGCAGGAGAAGGGCTGGCAGCTCGGTGGCGAGACCTCGGGACACATCCTGTGTCTGGACAAGCACACCACGGGGGATGCCATCGTCTCCGCCTTACAGGTGTTGGCGGCGTTGCGCCGCTCGCACCTGGCGTTGGCCGACTATGTCAAGAACTGCCCGGCCTTCCCGCAGGTGCTGATCAACGTGCGCGTGGGCAAGGGCTTTAAGCTCAACGGCCAGCCCGAGGTGCATGATGCCGTGCGCGCCGTCGAGTCCGAGCTAGGCGAAAGCGGCCGCGTCGTTTTGCGTCCGTCGGGCACCGAGCCGCTGATACGCGTGATGGTTGAAGGCCCCGACGAGCCCGGTGTACGCAAGGCGGCAGAGCATATCGCCGATGCGGTCAGACTGGTGGCTGGCTCCTAGAGAAGCTCTGCAGAACGCATCGAACGGGATGCAGCGCAAGGCGATGGGTGCGCAGTCTGCGAGAAAAGAGCCGAAGGCGAAGTTTCAGCAAAGACTCACATGAGCGCAGCGAATGTGATCTCGTAGCCACTATCAGGTAGATAGGTGTAGCGTCCCCGACGATTGCACAGATCCGAAACGTCGTGCGTTATTTGTCAGCCGCGAGGTCATGCGTGGCCTGATCGAGCAACTCCGGAGCGAAGCGCTATGAACATCCGCCTGCACAAGAACGCCACGACCACCCCGGCCAGACGGCGTTACATACAAACCTCGCCCTGGCCGGCGGCGAGGCTGGCGGCCGAGCTTCGGGTCAGTGAAGACACGATCCGTCGCTGGAGGGGCCGTGACAGCGTCGAAGACCGCCCTCACACCGCGCATCGCCTGCAAACCACCCTCACGCCCGCGCAGGAAGCCGTGGCGGTTGCCCTGCGCAAGACCCTGTGGCTGCCCCTGGACGATCTCCTGGTGGTCGTGCGCGCTTTTCTTCACGAAGGCATGACGCGCTAAGGCAGCGCACCGCCTGCTCAAGCGCCACGGCGTGTCCCGCCCTCCGGCGGCAGACACCGGGACGCCGGCCCACAAGGCGTTCAAGACCTACGCGCCGGGCTTCCTGCACGTGGACGTCAAATATCTGCCGCAGATGGCCGACGAGACGAGCCGGCGCTATCTGTTCGTGGCCATCGACCGGACGACCCGCTGGGTGTACGTCCAGATCAAAGCCAACAAGACGGCGGCTGCCGCGCGGGCCTTCCTGCACGCCCTGCACAAGGCCTGTCCGGTCAAGACGCCTAAGCTGCTGACCGACAACGGCAAGGAGTTCACCGACCGGCTGCTCAGTACCAAGGACCGCCAGGCGAGCGGCGAGCATGCGTTCGACCAACTCTGCCAGGCCCTGGGCATCGAGCACCGTCTGACCAAGCCCAGGACACCGCAGTACCCGCGGCATGGTCGAACGCTTCAACCTAAAAACCTCAGTTGGACGCG
>CALHRD010000114.1 GCA_938038385.1 uncultured Burkholderiales bacterium | reverse complement strand
GCTGCGCCGCATTTTGCGCCGCCGTGGCCTGTCCAAAGACGGGCTGCTCTGAGGTCGGCGAAGGCGCACGGCCATCCATCCGACCGGCGCAGGTCTGCGGGTAGACCTGAATCCGCCTCGATGCTGCCAGTCTCCTCGTAGGTCGGGCTTCAGCCCGACACCCAAGCCGTCGGACTGAAGTCCGACTTACACTGGATTGGTCGAGATCGACACGGATTCAGGGTAAAAAAAGCGTAGACCTTCCGGGGTTATTCAGTTGCCGGGGTTTCGGCGGTTCAGACCACCGGCACGCTGTCCCGGAAAGCGGGACGCTGCATCAGGCGCTCGTGCAGGGCGGAGAGGTTGGGGTGCAGGCGTCGCCAATCCAGCTCGGGAAAGCGCAGCTGCAAGTAACCCAGTGCACAGCCCGTGGCGATGTCTGACAGGTTGAAGAACTCGCCGGTACACCACTCCTGGTCGCCGAGATCCTCGCTCATGACTTCGAGTGCCGCGGTGACCTTGGTCATCTGCCGCAGGATCCAGTCCTGGCTTTGTTGTTCGGGGGGACGCTTGCGCTCCAGGAAGACGCTGGCGGCGGCATCACAAATGCCGTCGGCGAGGGCCTCCCAGCGCTTGACGAGGATGCGCGGGCGGGGCTCCCTGGGCAGAAGATGGCCAACGGGGCTCACGCTGTCGAGGTATTCCACGATGACGCGGGAATCGAACAGGGTCTTGCCGTCCTCCATCACCCAGACCGGAACCTTGCCCAGGGGGTTGTAAGCGGGTACGCGGGTGTTCGCCTCCCACGGCACGTCGACGACGAGGTCATAGTCGATGTGCTTCTCCGCCGCGACGATGCGCACCTTGCGGGCAAACGGGCTGGTGAGGGATGCGATCAGCTTCATGCGCTGGTTGACAGGGTTGGTAGATCGAATGGCCATGGTCATGCGGGTTTGCATCTCGAAATCTTGTGATTTTACGCTGCCCCGAACGGCTTGGCGCCCTGGACCTGGACGAGGACCAGGGGCCGGGCGGTGTCGAACCGGCGCAGGGTCTCCTCCCGGCCCAGCAGTTCCAGGGTGAGGTCTATGGGCGGTGTCTGTGCTGTGCCGAAGAGCATCAGTCGAAGCGGGATGCCGATCTGGCCCAGCTTCAACCCGTGTTGTTTGGCGATGTCCTTGAGGGCTTGATTCAGGCTCGACCTGTCCCAGGGCACGATGGCGAAGATGGTCTGGAGCGCCTCCAGCGCGGGCAGGGCGGCGGCATCGATCTTATCCTGCAATTCCGCGGCTGCCGGCAAGGCCTGCCGATAGAAGATGTGCGCGGCATCGGCCAATTCCTCGATGGTGGACACCCGCTCCTTGAGCAGGCCCACGACGTGCAGCAGGGCCGGGCCGCCATCGGGTTCGATGCCCTGGCGGGCAAGAAACGGCCGCACCAGCTCGGCCAGTCGGCCGTCGTCGGCCTCCTTGAGATACTGCTGATTGAGCCAGGTGAGCTTGCCCTGGTCGAAGCGGGCAGCGGAGTGGCTGACGTCGGCCACGTCGAACCATTTGACGAAGGACTTCAGATCGAACTTCTCTGCGTCGCCATAGCCCCAGCCCAGGCGGGCCAGATAGTTGATGAGGGCTTCGGGCAGATAGCCGTCGTCGCGGTACTGCAGCACCGAGACGGCGCCGTGGCGTTTGGACAGCCGCTCCCCGTCGTGGCCGAGGATCATGGGCACATGCGCGTAGATGGGTATGGGGGCGCCCAGGGCCTTGAGTATGTTGATCTGGCGCGGCGTGTTGTTGACATGGTCATCGCCGCGGATGACATGGGTGATGCCCATGTCCCAGTCGTCCACCACCACGCCGAAATTGTAGGTGGGAATGCCGTCGGCACGCATGAGCACCAGATCGTCCAGCTCGCTGTTGGCCACCGTGATCGGTCCCTTGATCAGATCATGAAAGCTCACGCTGCCGTCCTGGGGATTGCGGAAGCGCAGTACCGGCGTGACGCCTGCCGGCGGCTCGGGCAGCGGTTTGTCCGGCTCGGGCCGCCAGCGTCCGTCGTAGCGCGGCTTCTCGCCGCGGGCGCGCTGTTCCTCGCGCATCGCCTCCAGCTCCTCCCTGCTGGCATAGCAATGATAGGCGTGGCCGGCGGCGATCAGCTGCTCGGCCACCTCACGATAGCGCGCCAGACGTTGCATCTGGTAGTAAGGACCCTCATCCCAGTCCAGTCCCAGCCACTCGAGTCCGTCCAGGATGGCCCGCTCCGCTTCGAGTGTGGAGCGTTCCCGATCGGTGTCCTCGATGCGCAGGATGAACTGCCCCCCGTGCTTGCGGGCATAGGCCCAAGAGAACAATGCCGTGCGGGCACCGCCGATGTGCAGGTAGCCAGTGGGGGAGGGGGCGAAACGCGTGCGGATCATGGCGACTGGGGTGGACGAAAAGGCGTGATTCTACGGTATGCGACCGCCGATTTCCGAAAAAGCCTTTGACCCTCCCGCCCGTCATGGTTAGAATGCGCGCCTCTTTCGGGCAGCTAGCTCAGCGGTAGAGCACCGCCTTCACACGGCGGGGGTCACAGGTTCGAACCCTGTGCTGCCCACCACCTCCGGCCTTGCCCAACGTCGTCGCTCTGGTTCTGATCAAGACCGCATGGAGCGTTTTCCGCTTTCGGCACCGACCTAACGGACATGGCGACGCCACCCCGAAGCATGAATGTCGCCATGTCCGTTCCCTCACCTTAAGCCCCTCCGGCCCGCTCTCCCGGCCTCTCTCCCTGAGGGAGAGAGGCGGGTCGAGCCTCCCCTCCCCCTTGGGGGGAGGGGTCGGGGGTGAGGAGGGGGGAGGGGTCGGGGGTGAGGGATGGGGAGGGGAGCTTCGTGAGCCGGCTGCGCCGACTTTCACGCTAAGGATGGCAGAAGACGTCCGCCTCCCTGGCCGCGAGCACGCCGGGGATATCCGGGTGCTGGTTGAGTCGATCCAGCACGCGGTCGTAATCCTGGTCCATCATGCGGCCGCTGAAGACGATTTGGATGAAGCCGTCCTCGTGCACCCTGTAGCTGACGTTGGTGATCTGTTCCGCCTGCAGGATCGCGCGCAGCGCGGACTCGGCCGCGGTCTGTCCGGCCAGGACGGGCAAGGCGCAGAAAAACATGCTCAGGGTCAGCAGTGGACGCAGCATGGATGTCTCCACCAGGTATCGGTGAACTATGGACGCGAGCCGACGTGAGTCGGTTCGTGCATCGATACGACCTGCGAACGACGACCCGGATCGGCCGATGGCGACGCTGACGGTCGAGCGGCCTATCTCAGAGTGCACGGACGAATTCGGCGATGCGCCGGGCTGCCGTCACGCACTGGTCGAGGTGGTCCACCAGGGCGATGCGCACGTAGCCGCGGCCGGGGTTTATCCCTCTGGCCTCCCGTGCCAGGTAACTGCCCGGCAGGACGGTGACGTGCTGCTGGCGGTAGAGCTCGCGCGCGAACTCGGCGTCGTCCGTGGGCACGCGCGCCCAGAGGTAGAAGCCGGCCTCGGGGGCCTCGAATTCCAGCACGTCCTGCAGCAGCGGCATGACGCGGGCGAACTTCTCCCGGTACTGACGGCGGTTTTCCCGGACGTGCTCCTCGTCGCCCCAGGCGGCTGTGGAGGCGGCCTGGACGGCCGGGTTCATGGCGCTGCCGTGGTAGGTGCGGTAGAGCAGGAATTTCGTCAGGATGTCGGCGTCGCCGGCGACGAAACCGGAGCGCATCCCCGGTACGTTGGAACGCTTGGACAGGCTGTTGAACACTACCAGACGGGAGCCGGCCTTGCCGGGATCCCGGCCCAGTTCGCGTGCCGCGGTGAGCGCACCGAGGGGGGGGCTGCCCTCCTCAGGGTAGATCTCGGAATAGCATTCATCGGCGGCGACGACGAAATCATGGCGGTCCGCCAGCTCGAACAGGGCGCGCCAGTCCTCCAGGGCCATGACCTTGCCCGTCGGGTTGCCGGGCGAGCAGACATAGATCAGCTGACACCAGTCCCACACCTCCTCCGGCACGACGGTGAGGTCCATGCGAAAGCCGTTTTCGGCCAGGGTATTGAGGAAATGGGGGCGGGCGCCGGCCAGGATCGCAGCGCCTTCGTAGATCTGGTAGAAAGGGTTGGGCGCGAGCACCATCTTGTGGTGCCGGGTCGGGTCAACGGCGGCTTGGGCGAAGGCGAACAGGGCCTCGCGACTGCCGTTCACCGGCAGCACCTCGGTGGCGGGGTCCAGTTCCACGCCGTAGCGTGCCTGTGCCCAGTCGGCTATGGCCTCGCGCAACGCTTCGCCGCCCTGGGTTATGGGATAATGGGAAAGCC
Source organism: uncultured Burkholderiales bacterium (assembly GCA_938038385.1). Taxonomy (GTDB): domain Bacteria; phylum Pseudomonadota; class Gammaproteobacteria; order Burkholderiales; family Thiobacillaceae; genus JANWZL01. Next base: position 21,962 of record CALHRD010000114.1, on the reverse strand, counting down.
CGTCCAGATGGGTGCCCAGGGTCTCGCGGATGAAGGCGGGCGTCGCATGCCGGGGTTCGCCGATGGACAGGTTGATGGCCGTCAGCTCGGGGTTGGGCGTCACCCCGGCGAACAATTCCCGCAGCTTCTGGAAAGGGTAGGGTTGCAGTTGGGCGAGGCGCGGATTCACGGGTGGCTCAGTGGCTGAAAATTCGCATTATAAATCTGCCGTGCGTCCCATCCCGCCGCCCCGACATCCTCTGTTGCCAGGCGGAACGCTGCTGGTGGCGGCCTTCACCTGGGGGGTGATCTGGTATCCCTATCGCCTGCTGGAACAGGCACAGGTCTCGGGTGGCGTGGCCACCTTTGCCACCTACGCCGTGGCCCTGGGCTGCGCGCTGCCTTTCCTTTACCGGCAGACGCTGGCGCATCGCCACCGTTGGCGCGGCCTGCTGGCCGTCGCACTGGCCTCGGGCTGGACCAATCTTGCCTATGTGCTGGCAGTCCTGCAGGGCGAGATCATGCGGGTGATGCTGCTGTTCTATCTGGCACCGCTGTGGACCATCGTGTTCGCTCGGCTGATACTGGGCGAGCGGCCGCACCTGATGGGTTATCTCGTTATCGGCCTGTCCCTGGTGGGGGCGATCACCATGCTGCATACCGGCGATGGGCGTCTGCCGCTGCCGGACAATGCCGCCGAGTGGCTGGCCTTGTCGGCCGGAATCGGCTTTGCGTTGGCCAATGTGTTGTCGCACCGTATCCGCGACGTCCCCATCGGCACCCGCAGCGTCTGGGTCTTCGGCGGTGTGCTGGCCATCGCCGCCTTGCCCGTGTCGAGCGAGGGTGACATGGCGAGCGCACTGGCGGGCCTGGATGCCGGCGGCTGGATGCTGATCTCGGCCATCGGCTTGGCCCTCATGCTGGCGACCCTGTCCGTGCAGTACGGCTTGGCCCATACGCCGGCCATGCAGGCCATCGTCATCCTGCTCACCGAGCTGGTGGTGGCGGGGCTGTCGAGCTGGTGGCTGGCGGGCGAGGTGATGACCGGGCGCGAGTGGCTGGGCGGTGCCATGATCGTGGCCGCCAGTCTGCTGTCGGGCAAGATGGAGCACAAGGATGGCCAGGAGCCTGTCGGACTCGAGCGATCGTAGCGAGCCGAGTGGGGGAGCGAGGACGGTTTTGCCCGATTTTGAGGCGCATGGTCGACCTATGCAACGGGAAATCGGGCAAAAATGCACCGCTCTTCCCACTGGCGCAGTAGATCAGGCTGAAGTCCGACAGGCTCCCGGGATCACGCAGCTGCTGCACGCCTCCCTGCTGGTGGCCGATCTCGAGCGCGCACGCGCCTTCTACGAGGGGGTGCTGGGACTCGTGCCCAGCCCGGCGCGACCGGAGATGGGCTTTGCCGGCGTGTGGTATGACGTCGGCCCGGCCCAGATCCACCTGCTGGTCCTGCCTAACCCCGATCCGCGCGACGGTCGTCCCGAGCACGGTGGCCGCGACCGGCATATAGCCCTGGCGGTGGAGGGTTGGGATGCGCTCAGGCTGGAACTGGACCGGCGCGGGCTCTGTTACACCCTCAGCCGCTCGGACCGCAGGGCACTGTTTGTCAGGGACCCGGACGGCAATGCCCTGGAACTCGTCGAGTGCGGGTAGATGCGTCACTTGCCGATGTGTTCTGGCGCGACCGCGGCGCCTGCCTGCGTCGGCTCAGAGCGGCGACCATTCCCTGCGCCTCCCACACCCCGTGCACGAGCCTCTGCTCAGGGCCCGCGCTGTCCCCGCTGCGCCTGCACCCTGCGACGGTGCTGGCGAAACAGCCATTGCTCCCAGGCCTCCCTGATGGCGTCGGGCATGGCGATCCAGTCGGCCCGCATCTCACCCTTGGCGAACTCGGTGACCGCAGCCCCCAGTTTCAGGGGCACAGTCAGGGCGGGCGAGAGATGGAGGCTGAGGACGATCTCGTCGCCGGGCTGCAATGCCAGGTCCGTGCCGAGGGTGCAACCTTCGGCACGGAGGGTGATCCGCGCAGGTTGGGGGGGAGATTGCCCGCCTTGCAAACTCAGTGACAGCAAATGCAGGGCCAAGTCCAGCTTGGCCTCCAGTCTGGCGATGGGCGCTTCTGCGTCGGTCTCGCGCGGGGCATGGGCCTCCATCTGGTTGATGACCCGCAGGATCAACTGTGCCTCCCCCCACAGGCTCTCCAGCTCATGACGCGCGAGGCTGCGGCGTTCCCAGGCCCAGGGAAGGGTCATGGGGATGTGCAGTCCGGTCTCAGCCATGGTCCTTCCTCGGAAACAGCTCGGTGCCGTCGCGGGCCAGGCAGGCGGCGCCGTAAGCAGCCTCCTGCCGTGCGGCAGGGGTCACCGGTACGCCGAGTCGCCGCGCACGCAATCGGGTGTAGACGGGGTTGCTGGCCCCCCCGCCGCTGCTGACCACCGACTTCAAGGGTGTTGCACCCAGTTCCTGCAGTCTTGAGTAGCCCAGGGCCTCCACGCTGGCCAGCCCTTCCAGCAGGCCCTGCAGGAAGCGGTGGCGCTCGGGTGGGCGGGGGTCCAGCCGGGGCGGCATGGCGGGGTCGTTGTATGGAAAGCGTTCGCCCGGACAGGGCAGGGGGTAGTAGTCGAGGCCGCTGTCGGTTTCGGGGTCGATGCGACGGGATAGGTCCTCCAGCTCATGGTCGGCAAAGTGCTGGCGCAGGACCCCGCCCCCCGTGTTGGATGCCCCGCCCACAAGCCAGAGGTCGCCGAACCAGTGACTGTATACGCCGTAGCGGCCAGACTCCGCCCGTGTCTCCGACAGCAGTTTCAACACCAGTGTGCTGCCCAGGGAGGTCACCGCCCCGCCGGGCTCGCGCACACCCGCGGCGATGAAGGCGGCGATGGAGTCGGTGGTCCCGGCGCGTACCAGGCAGTCCGGGTGCAGACCAAGCTGGCCTGCGCGCGGGCGGGCCACGCACGCGATGGCACTACCCGGCGCCACCACCTGCGGCAGATAGTCCACGTCAGCCAGGTATTCGACCCATTCGGGCCAATGCAGGGCCTCCACGTCGTAGCCCATCTTGAGGGCATTGTGGTAGTCGGACAGGCCCGCCCGGTCGGACAGCAGGCCGGTTAGCCAATCGGCCTGGTTGAGATAGAGACGGGCTCGTGTCAGACCCAGGTGCGTCTTGAGCCAGAGCACCTTGGCCAGCCCCGAGCTGCCCGATGCCGCCGGGCTGTCCGGCCCGCCCGCGCGGGCGATGGCCGCAGCCTCTGCCGTAGCGCGGGCATCGTTGTAGAGCAGGGGAGGGTAGGTCGGATTGAGTGCCTCGTCGCAGGCCAGCACAGTGCCAGAGGTCCCGTCCACGGCCAGGGCGGCGATACGGCGCCGGCTGCCGGCAGGGATGGCGGTGATGACCGAGAACAGGGCTTCAGACCACACACCGGCGGCTTCGTCGGCCTCCACGCCTCCGAAGTCGATCCGCTCGAAGGCGTCGATCTCGCCGCTTGGGGCGATGACACAGGCGCGCACGCCGCTGGTGCCGAAATCGATGCCGAGGTAGCGCATCAAATATCAAGTAATGGATTGAAAATGTTGTTTATCGCTATGAATACGAATAATAATATTCGCATCAACCCCCCTCAGCGGATATTGCTTTGCAGCGGAAAGTCGGCCAGTTCCACCCGCGGCTGCGGTTGCCACCCCGGCATGCGATGTTCTGCGACGACCGTGGTGAAGATACCGCCGCGCACATAGAAGCGGGCGGTCAGGCGCATGAAGCGGGGTGACAGCAGTTCGACCATATCGCCCAGGATGCGGTTCGTGACCGCCTCGTGGAAATGACCTTCGTCCCGGAAGGACCAGATGTAGAGCTTCAGGCTCTTGAGCTCGACGCATTTCCGGTCGGGAATGTAGTCCAGGATCAGGGTGGCGAAGTCCGGCTGGCCGGTCTTGGGACACAGGCAGGTAAACTCCGGGATCTCGATGTGGATCTGGAAATCACGCTCTGGCGCCGGGTTGGGAAAGGTTTCCAGGTCCTTGGAGGGTTGGCTGGGCATGGCGGGGGGGCAGGGTTTGCAAGTACGGGGTGACGGAAAAGTTAAAATGCGCGACCCATTATAAATCCGCCCGGCTGTTTTCCCTTGCGTCTCAAGCACATCCATCTCGCAGGCTTCAAGTCCTTCGTCGATCCGGTGACCATCCCGGCCAGCGCCATGCTCACCGGCGTGGTGGGTCCGAACGGCTGCGGCAAGTCCAACGTCATCGACGCCGTGCGCTGGGTCCTGGGCGAGTCGAAGGCGCGCGAGCTGCGCGGCGAGTCGATGCAGGACGTCATCTTCAACGGTTCGGCCACGCGCAAGCCGGCAGCCCGCGCCGCGGTGGAACTGCTGTTCGACAACAGCGACGGCAGCGCACCGGGGCAGTGGTCCCGCTATGCCGAGATCGCCGTCAAACGGGTGCTCACCCGTAACGGCGAGTCTTCCTACCACATCAACAACGTGCACGTGCGCAAGCGCGACATGGCCGATCTCTTCCTCGGCACCGGTCTGGGAGGAGACGCCTACGCCATCATCGAACAGGGGATGATCTCGCGCATCATCGAGGCGAGGCCGGAGGAGTTGCGCGGTTTCCTGGAGGAGGCGGCCGGGGTTTCCAAGTACAAGGAACGACGCAAGGAGACCGAGTACCGCCTGCGTGATACCCGCGAGAACCTGGAGCGGGTGGACGACATCCGACAGGAGCTGGGACGTCAGCTGGAAAAGCTCGCCGCCCAGGCCGAAGTGGCGCGGCGCTACTTTGCCCTGGACGGCGAACGGGGCCTGAAGACGCATCTGCTCGCCCTGACGCGCAAGCGCGATGCCCGGATGCGTCAGCAGGAACTGGCGCGGCAGATGGAGGCCATCCGCAACGAGATCGAGGCCAGGGTGGCCGATCTGCGGCGGATGGAGTCCGAACTCGAGACGGCGCGGTTGCGGCAGTTCGAGGCCACGGAGGCCCTGAACCAGGCCCAGGCCGGGTTTTACGGCGAGAGCGGCGAGGTGACCCGGCTCGAACAGGAGCTCAGGCATCTGCAGGAGACCCGCCAGCGGCTGGAGGGGGAGATCCGGTCCACCGCCTCCCGGCGCGGCCTTCTGCAGCAGGAACTGGAGGCGATTCGCGGCGAGATCGCACAGCGCCAGACGGAGCATGCGCATGCCGAGGAGCAGGCCGCCATCCTGGCCGAGCGCGCCGTCGAGGCCAGCCGCGATCTGCCCGATGCGGAATCGGCCTGGCGCGAGGCGCAGGCCGTGACCGCGGCGCTGCAGGCAGAGATCAGCCGCATCGAGCAGGCGATACACCTGGAGGAGGCGAACCAGGCCCATGCCGACAGGAACATCGAGCAGCTCAAGGCACGCGAAGGGCGTCTGTTGCAGGAAATGGAAGGCCTGTCGGCCCTGGACGAGAGCCATTTGGCGTGCCAGCAGGCCGAACTGGAGGAGGCCGAGGCACGCGTCGTGAGTCTGGGCGGTTATCTGGACGCTGCACGCGACGAGCTGCCGGGGTTGGAGACTGCGGTGCGTCAGGCGCGTCAGGTCCAAGCCGACGCCCACCGCGAACAGCAACGGCTGGCGGCCGAACTGGCCGCCTTGAGGAAGCTGCAGCAGTCGGCAATGCAGGCCGAGCGTGAGGGGGCCGCCTGGCTGGAGCGACAGGGCCTCGCGGCTTTGCCGCGCCTGTGGCAGTTGATCCGGGTCGAACCGGGCTGGGAGATCGCCGTGGAGGCCGCTCTGGGCGAGGCCATGGCTGCCCTGTCTGCGGAGTGGGTGCCGGATTGGGTGGAGGAGCCGCCTGAGGCGCGCTTCGAACTGGCCCTGCCTGCCGTAAGTGACGAACCGCCACCCTTCGCGCTGCTGGTCTCGGACGCCCACTTTCGCCCGCTGGCCGACCTGATCCATACGGAAGATCCCGTGGTGGCCCGCTTCCTGGGCGACCGGCTCGCCCTGGCCTATGCCGCCGAAAGCCTGGCCGAGGCCTTCGCGCGTCGCGCCATGCTCCCGGTCGGGGGCATGATCGCGACCCGTGAGGGACATCGGGTGGGGCGGGCCAGCCTCGTCTTCAATGCACCGGAGAAGGGTCACCACGGCCTGCTGGCACGGGTGCGCGAGATCGCCGGGCTGGAGGCCGCTCTGGCCTTGGCCGAGGAGCGCATGGACGAGGTCGAGGCGGAGCTGCGACAGGCCGAGGAGGCCCTGTCGGTGGGGCGCCGTCAGGCCGAGGCGCTGCAGTCCCAGATCACGCAGGCCCAGGCGGAGGTGCATCGGTTGCAGGTCGCACTGGTGCGCGCGCAGGAAGCCGCCCGCCGGGTGGTGGAACGCAGGTCCCGGATCGAGGCGGAACTGGACGAGATCTATGCCCAGCTGGACCTGGAAGGCGAGGCCTACAACACTGCGAGTGAGCGCGAACAGGCAGCGAGACTGGAATGGGATCGGGCCCGCCAGCGGCTTGACGAGACGCGGTCTCAGCGCCAGGCCGCCGAGCAACGGCTGCAGGGGGTGCGCGAGGCGCAGCGGCGGGCCGAACGGGAGGCCCAGGAGGCTGCCTTCCAGGTGCGCAGCCTGGCCGGTCGGCTACGCGACCTTGAAGAGCGGTCGGGGCGGGCGGAGCGGGCCCTGCTCGAGCTGGCCCTGGAGCTCGATCGTCTGCACACGGCGCTGGAACAGGCCCAGGAGACCCCCCTCCAGGCGGAACTGACCGAGGCGCTCGACCGGCGCCGCACCGCCGAGGCGGCCCTGGTCGCGGCGCGGGAGACCTTGGAGGCCTGCAACGCCGGCCTGCAGTCCCTGGAGACAGGCCGCCTGGGCGCGGAACGGGCCCTCGAGCCGTTGAAGGAACGGCTGCAGAACACGGGACTCAAGCTGCAGGAGGCGAGGCTCACGGAGGCGCGCTATGCCGAGGAACTGGAGGGGGTGGACGAGGCAGCGCTGACCGAGCAGGCGCGGGCCGCCGGACTGGAGGGGCGCGCGGAGACCTGGCTCAGGAACGAGATCGCCCGTCTGGACAACGAGATCGAGGCACTGGGTCCGGTGAACATGGCCGCATTGGACGAGCTCAAGGCCGCCGAGGAGCGCAAGGCCTACCTGGACGCCCAGGCCGAGGACCTCACCACCGCCGCCGCCACCCTGGAAGAGGCCATCCGCCGCATCGATGCGGAGTCGCGCGCCCGACTCAAGGACACCTACGATCGGGTCGGCACCGAGTTTCGCGCCCTGTTCACGGAACTGTTCGGTGGCGGCAACGCGGAACTGATCCTCACCGGCGAGGAGATCCTGGACGCAGGGTTGAGTGTCATGGCCCAACCGCCGGGCAAGAAGAACAGCTCCATCCACCTGCTCTCGGGAGGTGAGAAGGCCCTGACCGCCCTGTCCCTGATCTTCGCCTTCTTCCGTCTGAACCCCGCTCCGTTCTGCCTGCTCGATGAGGTGGATGCACCGCTCGACGACGCCAACACCGAGCGCTACTGCAACATGGTGCGCAAGATGTCGGCACACACCCAGTTCCTGTTCATCACCCACAACCGTCTGACCATGGAGATGGCGCAGCATCTCGTCGGCGTGACCATGCCCGAACCCGGCGTCTCGCGTTGCGTCGCGGTGGATGTGGAAGGGGCGCTCAGGCTGGCGGATCAGGAGACGACTGGCAGGAAGCCGGTGTCAGTGTTCTAGCAGCCTGTCGAGGTGGAACCCCTGGCCATGCGAGAATCCCACATCGACCACTCTGGCCAGCAAGGTTTCGGTCTCGATGCCCTCGGCGACCAGGTCGTAGCCTGCCGTGGCCACCATTTGGGCAATGTCCTCCACCACCAGTCGCTGGCGCAGGTCCTCCTGCTCCAGCAGCCGCACCAGACTCATGTCGAACTTGACCATATCCACCGGCATGCTGGCCAGGTAGCGCAGAGAGGAGTAACCGCTGCCGAAGTCATCCAGCGCCATCAGACAGCCTGCCCGGCGTAACCGCTCGATGTTGGCGGTGGCGACGGTCATCTGGGTGATCAGGGCGGTTTCGGTGATCTCCACCACGATCTTGCGCTCCGGATGGGCCGCCTTCAGGTCCAGCAGGCTCTGGATGACCTTGTCGTTCACCACGCCCGGGGCGGAGAGGTTGATGGACACACCCTGGCGCAGGGCGGGTAGATCGGCCTCGAGGTCACGGCGGATGGCGCTGATGACAGCCAGATCGAACTCCACGTCCAGGCGTCTGTTCTGCACGATGGCGAAGATGGCGCCGGGACCGATGATCTGACCGTCGTAACGGATGCGGCAAAGGGCTTCGGCGTATTCGGGCCGCAGGTCAGGAAAGCGGACGATGTGCTGGTAGCGGAATTCGAGCAGATCGGGTTGCCGGATTGCTTCGTAGACGGCGCTCACCTCCCGGTTGTCGACCAGGGATGACAGGCTGCCGAGGCTGTCCTCATAGACGGCGAGCTTGGGGTGCCCGGGTCGCTTCGCGGTATACATGGCCAGGTCTGCCTGCTTGTGCTGGACGGACAGGTCCAGGGGGGCGCTGCCGTGGGCCAGGCCGATGCTGATGGTCACCGGTTCGGTGATGCCATACTGGCCGAAATCGTGCCTGTGCACCTGCTCCAGGCAGCGTTCCGCCACTGCCATGGCCGTATCGATGTTGCAGTCGGGCATGAGGGTGGCGAATTCGTCGCCACCCAGGCGGTAGAGGCGGTCGTCGGCGCGCAGGGCACGGGTCAGGCAGCCGGCCAGCGCCCGGATGACCGTATCTCCGGTCGGGTGGCCGTAGGTATCGTTGATCGCCTTGAAATGATCGCAATCGAACAGGATCAGCGTGCATTCATCGACCCGTTTGTCACGTTCCAGGCGGACTCGGTCCTCATCGAATGCACGCCGGTTGTAAGCCCCGGTGAGCGCATCCTGGCGCGCCTGCCGGTAGAACTGACGGCTGCTGTGCTCGACCTCCCGGTGCAGCCGGAGCAGGCGACGGTGGTAATCCCCGATCGCCTCCTGCAACTGCTTCAGTTCCCACAGGTGATGACGGGTGTTCAGGGCGGCCGGGGACTGCGCCTCGGCTTTCTCGCGTAATGCGTTGATTTCTTTGGAGAGCTGTCGGATTGGAAGCACCAGTAGCCGACGCAGCGCGTAAAACAACAACAACGCCAGCGCCAGGGCCAGGACGACGGCAAAGATCGTGAGGCGGCTCACCTCCTCCAGGGCGGATGTCAAGACTGGATTGGGTTGGGTGCGGACCTGCAGGTGCTCGATCAGGTCGGCGATGTGGTGCATGGTCCCGTTGGGCTGACTCAATTGCAGGTTGTCGATATCCGCATAGCGGTAAGCGCCCAGTGTGCGTATCTCGGCCAGCGGTTGCAGCTTGATGAGACCATGGCCGAGGACAACTTCCGCATCCGGGTGCAGGAGTATCGGGAAACGCACGTAGAGCCACGGCTGGGCGGCTTCCCAGCGCAGTGACATCCCGCCCGTCTCCGGCATTGCGAGATTCGCCGGCAACGCCGCGTCGGGATCCGGCGCCACGATCCTGCCGTCACGCCGGTACAGGGCGATGCGCATGGTCGCAGGCAGCGCGCCGGTGTCCCGCACGCGGACGTCGCGCCACAAGGGGTAGTATTCCGGATCCAGCAGATGCTGACGGGTTTCATCCCAGGCCGCGATGCGTTGGATGATCTCTTGCAGGCGCTGATCGAGCATTTGCACGGCGAGCTTCATCTCCTCGCGTGCGGCATGGTCCTCGTCAGCTCTGGCCTGTCGCGTGACCAGCTCCAGATTGTGGTGCGCATAACCCGCCAACCCGGCCAGCAGTCCCAGGGACAACAGCAGGAACAGGGCATAGAGATGCTGCAGCTTGAGTTCGCGCATATTCACGATGCGGACTTTATGACGGCGAGCACGGTGTCGATCAGTTCGAACTCGTGCTCGCCATCCAGGAAATGGCTGGCATTGGGGATGACGATGACCTTGTTGCCCGTGCGTTTGAGTCGTTCGATCCAGCCAGCGCCCAGGCGCTCGTCGCTACCCCCCATGATGAAGGTGGCCGGAGTGGGTAAATGACGCATCGCGGCCAACAGTCTGTCGGGACTGATCGAGAGATAGGAGGCAAATGTCTTGGGTACGGCGCTGAAGTTACGGCAGTATGACAGGGGGTGTCTCACCACATCGCGTTCGCCGCGCGCAAGCTTTTGCTGCGTGCGGCGGCGCAGCCGCTCGAGCGACTCGGCATCGATGTCTGCTCGCGTTTCCACCAGACTCAGGGCGATGAACTGGACCGCCGACTTGGGTTTGCGCGCTGCGAGGTAGAGCAGGAGCTCGGCGCTTCCCATACTGTGACCCACGAGGACGATGCGGTGGTGGCCATGCTGTTGCAGCCACGCCAGCCAGGCATCGATCTCGCGCGCGTTGCCCTCGTGGGTATGGGTATGGATGGCCTCGCAAGCCAGGCTTTGTCCGCGGTGGGTGACGCCAAGGGTGAGGGTGGGGGTGAGCACGCTGTAACCGGCGCTCGCCAGACCCTCCGCCAGGTTGCGGACGGTGTGGAAGTTGTGGGTTTGCAGAAAGCCATGCAGGATCAGCACCGCCGGTTTGTTCTTGGCGCCCGGAAGGTAGTCCGCACGCGCCGTCAGCCCCGGCTGCAGATCGAGGGTGACGAGGGCTGCCCAGCCGGCGATCGGGGCGAGGGCGACCAGAGTGATCAGTGCCAGCCGGAATAGTCCTCTACACACCTTGCTCACCTCCTATACTTTACGCTCATGGACGATCTGGGGACGCTGTTTGCCGAAGACGGCGCGCTGGGCCGGGAGATATCTCATTATCGGCCACGCACACAACAGATTGAGATGGCCCGCCGCATCCAGGCCGCACTGTCTAGCCGCGGCCGTTTGGTGGCCGAGGCGGGCACCGGTACCGGCAAGACCCTGGCCTATCTGGTGCCGGCCATGCTGGCGGGCGGCAAGACCATCCTGTCCACAGGCACCAAGACCCTGCAGGATCAGCTCTTCCGCCGCGACATCCCCGCCGTGCGCAAGGCCCTCGGCCTGCCGCTGAGCGTGGCTTTGTTGAAGGGTCGAGCCAACTACGTCTGTCCCTATCACCTGGAGCGGGCCCTGGCCGACGCCCGCCTGGCCAGCCGAGAGGAGGTGGACCACCTGCAGCGCATCGCCCATTTCGCTGCGCTGACTGACAGCGGCGACCGCATGCAATTGCGCGATGTGCCGGAGGATTCCCCGGTCTGGCCGCGGGCGGTGTCCACGCGCGACAACTGCCTTGGCGGCGAGTGTCCGCACCACAAGCGCTGCTTCGTCCTGAAGGCGCGCCGGCGCGCCCTGGAGGCGGACCTGGTGGTGGTGAACCATCACCTCTTCTTTGCCGATGTCTGGCTCAAGGACGAGGGGGCAGGCGAGCTGCTGCCGGCGGCCAACGCCGTGATCTTCGACGAGGCCCATCAGCTCCCGGAAACCGCCTCGGCCTTCTTCGGCGACAGCGTCACCACGGGCGTGCTGATCGACCTCGCGCGCGACGTGCGCCTGGAGGCCGCGGTCGCTGCTGCCGATTTTCCCGATCTGCCGCGCGCGGCCGCCGATGTGGACAAGGCGGCGCGCGACGTGCGCCTGGCCCTGGGCCTCAACCCCGTGCGGCTGCCGGCGGCGCGGGTCCTCGAGCGAGCGGAATTCCGAGCCGCCGTCGACGCCTTGCAGGGACACCTCGCCCGGCTGCAGGTTCTGCTGGAGACCCAGGCCGAGCGCTCGGAGGGGCTGGCCAACTGCCTCGCCCGCTGCCAGGAGGCGGCCGGCAAGCTGGAGCGCTGGCTGGCCCCCGACGCCCAGGAAGGCAGGGTGCGCTGGTGCGAGGCGGCCACCCATTCCGTGTTGTTCCACGCCACACCGCTGGATGTGGGGGCACTGTTCGCCAAACAGCTCGCCGACGATCCGCGTGCCTGGATCTTTACCTCCGCCACCCTGTCGGTGCGCGGTGACTTCCGCCATTACCTTGGCCAGATCGGCCTGCCCGAGGCGGACACCGCGGTGTGGGACAGCCCCTACGACTACGCCCATCAGGCCCTGCTCTACGTGCCGCAGCGGATGCCGGACGCCAACACGCCGGGCTTCACCCGCGCCTGCGTCGAGGCGGCCTGGCCGGTGCTGCGCGCGAGCGGTGGGCGCGCCTTTCTGCTCTTCACCAGCCTGCGCGCCATGCACGAAGCGCACGCCCTGCTCGCCGAGCGCCTGACTGCCGAGGGGCAGGACTGGCCGTTGCTGCTGCAGGGCCGCAAGAGCCGCAGCGAGCTGCTGGAGGAGTTCCGCGACCGCGGCAATGCCGTGCTGCTGGGCAGTCAGAGCTTCTGGGAAGGGGTGGACGTGCCCGGCGAGGCCCTGTCCCTGGTGGTCATCGACCGGCTGCCCTTCCAGCCGCCGGACGATCCGGTGCTCGCCGCGCGCATCGAGGCCCTCAAGCGTTCCGGTCACAACCCCTTTTTCGACTATCAGCTGCCGCATGCCGTCATCAGCCTCAAACAGGGTGCGGGTCGGCTGATCCGGCACGAGAACGACCGCGGCGTGCTGATGATCTGCGACACCCGCCTGGTGGACAAACCCTATGGCCGGCGCATCTGGCAGGCGCTACCGCCCATGCGCCGGACACGCAGCCAGGAGGAGGCGGTAGCCTTCTTCGGCGCGCAGTTTGACCAGCGCGCTGCCCAGGATGACCCGGCCGCGGCGGTTTGAAGGCCTGATGGCCGCGCTCATCCTGACCGCCTGCGGCGTGGGCTGGGCCGGGGTGGAGGGCCATGTCATCCTGCAGACCTCGCCCCTGGCCGGTTTCCAGTACCATGCCGGCCGCGCCGTCTTTCCGCTGCTCGGCGTCGGCGATCGGCTCAGTCTGCACCGCGAGGCGGACAATCCGCACGATCCGCGCGCCGTGCGGGTCGACTGGCGCGGCGCGACCCTGGGCTATGTGCCACGGCTGGACAACCTGGACCTCGCCCGTCTGATGGATCGCGGTACCCGCGTCGAAGCACGCATCCTGCACCTGGAGAAGACGCGGGATCCCTGGCGGCGTGTGCTGATGGAGATCCATGTCGTCGGGGAGGCGGCGGACACGCCGCGGCGGGTTAAAATCCCGCCCTGACACAGTCATCGCGCGCAACTTGAACATCCTGGCCTTCGACACCTCCACCGAATGGTGCAGCGCCGCCCTCTGGGTGGACGGGGATATCCGCTCCTCGGCGGTGGAGGCCGGTCAGACGCATTCCCGCATCCTCCTGCCCATGATCGGCGAACTGCTGGCCGAGACGGGGCTGACCCTGGGGGCGCTCGACGCCATCGCCTACGGCAAGGGCCCGGGCGCCTTCACCGGTCTGCGCATCGCCTGCAGTGTCGTCCAGGGGCTGGCCATGGGGGCGCGTCTGCCGGTGCTCGGGGTGGTGACTCTGGAGGCCATGGCCGAGGAAACCGGTGCGGACCGGGCAGTGGCCTGCCTGGATGCGCGGGTGGGCGAGATCTATGCCGCCGTCCTGCAACGGGTCGAGGACCGCTGGGTGGCGCTGGACGGCCCCGGTCTCTATCGCCCGGATGCGGCGCCGTTGCCGCCAGCGGGGCACTGGATCGGCTGCGGCAGTGCCTTTGCGGCCTATCCCGAGGAATTGGGCGTGCGTTACGCCGATCGACTGGTTGCGACCCATGCCGACGTCATCCCGCATGCCCGCAGCATCGCCCGCCTGGCCGCCGCCGCCTTCGGTCGGGGCGAGGGGCTGCCGGCCGAGGCGGCCGAGCCGTATTATGTGCGGAACAAGGTGGCCCTGAAGCGCAGCGAGCGATGAGCGCAATACTCAAACCGCAATTGCCCAGGTTCAGGCCGATGACCGAGGCCGATCTGGAACAGGTGATGCGCATCGAACGGGCTGCCTATCCCTATCCCTGGAGCATGGGCAACTTCCGCGACTGCCTGCAAGCCGGCTACAGCTGCTGGGTGGCCGAGCTGGACGGGGAGCTGATGGCCTATTCGGTGCTGGTGGCCGCTGCCGGCGAGGGTCATGTGCTCAATTGCTGTGTCTCCCCGGCGTGGCAGGGACTGGGTTACGGTCGCATGCTCATGGATCAGTTGATCGATACGGCACGTGGCCATGGTGTGGACAGCATCTATCTGGAGGTCCGACCCAGCAACCTGGCTGCGCTCCACCTCTACCAGAAGCTCGGCTTCGAGGGGATAGCCCTGCGCCGCGGTTATTACCCGGCCGATCATGGGCGGGAGGATGCCCTGGTGATGAGACTCAAGCTATGAGCCTGCCGCGCGCGGAGAGGCTCAGGGCGCTCGGGTTGTGGCCCACCTGGCGAAAGCGAGGGGCCATGGCCGCAAGCGTCACGGCCGGCGCCCCCCCCGGCGGGCAGGAGCGTGTGGCGGCAGCATCGGATACGACCGCCATCGCCAGCATGGATTGGGATGCCCTGCGCGAGGCCGTATCGAATTGCACCCGCTGCGACCTGCATCGGACGCGCACCCAGGGCGTCTTCGGCGTCGGCGATCCGCACGCCGAGTGGCTCATCGTCGGCGAGGCGCCGGGTGCCGACGAGGACCGTCTGGGCGAGCCCTTCGTCGGCCAGGCGGGTCGTCTGCTGGACGCCATGCTGGCGGCCATCGGCCTGAAGCGCGGTGAGAACGTCTACATCGCCAACGTGCTGAAATCGCGGCCGCCGCGCAACCGTGACCCCAATGCGCAGGAGGTGGCCGCCTGCCTGCCTTACCTGGAGCGGCAGGTCGAGCTGATCCAACCGAAGCTGGTGTTGGCCTTGGGCCGCTTCGCCGCCCAGAGCCTGCTCGTCACCGATACCGCCATCTCCCGCCTGCGCGGCCAGGTGCACAGCTACCGCGGCATCCCCCTCGTCGTCACCTATCACCCCGCCTACCTGCTGAGAAACCCGGCGGACAAGGCCCGTGCCTGGGAGGATTTGCTCCTCGCGCAGGAGACCATGGCGCGGCTCGGGGCCCGCGCTTTGGCGGCATCTTCATCGCCCTGACCAACGGAGATCGCATGCGCAGACTGTTCTTCTTGTTCACGCTCTGGTTCGCGGCCATCGCGCTGTCCGGCTGCGGCTACAACACCCTGCAGGCCCAGGACGAGGCCATCAAGGCGAGTTGGTCCGAGGTGATCAACCAGTACCAGCGTCGCGCCGACCTGGTGCCCAATCTGGTCAATACGGTCAAGGGCTATGCCGCGCACGAGCGCCAGGTCCTGACCGAGGTCACCAATGCCCGTGCGCGTGTCGGCCAGGTGCGGGCCACGGCCGAGCTGGTCAACGACGAGGCGGCCTTTCGCCAGTTCCAGGCCGCCCAGGCCGAACTCTCCACCGCCCTGGGGCGCTTGCTCCTGGTGGCCGAGAACTATCCCCAGCTCAAGGCCGACGCCGCCTTCCGCGACCTGCAGGCCCAGCTCGAAGGCACCGAGAACCGCATCACCGTCGCCCGCAACCGCTATATCAAGGCCGTGCAGGAGTACAACACCACGGTGCGGCAGTTTCCCTCCAACCTCACCGCCATGGTCATCGGCATGAAGCCCAAGGCGAATTTCACGGTGGAGAACGAACAGGCCATCGCGGCCCCGCCCAAGGTGGAGTTCGGCGGTGGCGAGCCGGCTGCCCCGCCGGGTTACTGATCGATAGGCTTGAACACGGCCCTGGCCCAGTGTCTGTTTGCGTCACCCCCGCTTTGGTGGGGGTGGGCGGCCGGCCTGCTCGCTGGACTGGCCCTGCTGCTGGCTGGCCCAGCGCGGGCCGAACAGGCCATCCCGCCGCTCGCGGCCCGTGTCACCGATCTCACCACCACCCTGACGCTGGCACAGCAGCAGGCCTTGGAGCAAAAGCTGGCCACTTTCGAGGCCGAGAAGGGCAGCCAAATCGCCGTCCTGCTCGTCCCCAGCACCCAACCTGAGAGTATCGAGCAATACGGCATCCGGGTGTCGGAGGCGTGGAAGCTCGGGCGCAAGGGGGTGGACGACGGCGTGCTGCTGTTGGTGGCGAAGGACGACCGCGCCGTGCGCATCGAGGTGGGTTACGGCTTGGAAGGTGTGATTCCGGATGCGGTGGCCAAACGCGTCATCGAGGAGCGCGTCCTGCCGCGCTTTCGGCAAGGCGACTACGCCGGAGGACTTGACGCGGGCGTCGAGGCCCTGATCCAACTCATCTCGGGCGAGTCCTTGCCTGTGCCCGCGCAGCCGGACCGCACGGAGCCGAATCTCCTGGACGAGGCCCTGCCGGTGGCGGTGGTGTTCGTCTTCATCCTCGGCGGCTTTCTGCGCGGCCTCATGGGACGGCTGCCGGGCGCCAGTGTGACTGCCGGTATTGCCTTCTTTGGCGCCTGGCTGTTGCAGAGCAGCTTGCTCATTGCCCTGATATTCGGCCTCATCGCCTTCGTCATCACCCTGACCGGAGGTAGACCGAGGAGCAGTTATCGGGGCGGCTATCGGGGCGGCGGTTTTGGCCACCGTGGCGGCTTCTCGGGCGGCGGTGGCGGCTTTGGCGGCGGCGGCGCCTCCGGTCGCTGGTGAGCATTTGAAAGGGAAACCGGACGAAGCATGAGTGTCCTGCGTGTGCTGAAGCATCTCATCTACCCCGATTGGCTGGTCAGACGTGCCTTCCCGGTTGCTGCCATGGCGCGCATCGAGGCGGCGATCGTTGCGTCGGAAGCGCGCCACCGCGGCGAGATCCGCTTCGCTGTCGAGTCCAGCCTGGCGCCCGTTGCCCTGTTGCGCGGACAGTCCGCGCGCGAACGTGCGCTGGAGGTCTTCTCCCTGCTGCGGGTGTGGGACACCGAGGAGAACAACGGCGTGCTCCTCTATCTGCTCATGGCCGATCACGATGTCGAGATCCTGGCCGACCGCGGTATCGCCCGGATCGTCCCGAACGGCGAATGGGAAGGCATTTGCCGGA
Source organism: uncultured Burkholderiales bacterium (assembly GCA_938038385.1). Classification (GTDB taxonomy): domain Bacteria; phylum Pseudomonadota; class Gammaproteobacteria; order Burkholderiales; family Thiobacillaceae; genus JANWZL01. The sequence continues at coordinate 5,068 of CALHRD010000114.1, read as the reverse complement.
AGATGGAGCATCGCTTCCGGGCGGGGCGCTACGAGGAGGGGGTGTTGCTGGGAATCGCCGAGATCGACCGGCGATTGACGCAGGTCTACCCCCGTCTCGGCGAGGATGCGAACGAATTACCCGACCGCCCTGTCAGGCTGTAGCGGTCAACGCTTGCGCCTGCGTCGGCGGCGCACGGGCTTGGCCGCGATGCGTCTGACTTGCGCGATCACCTCGGCCGGTGGCGGCAGCACCTCCTTGAGATCGGCCGCGACGGTGAGGGCCTGGGCGGAGGGGGGCGCATGGTGCAGCGACGCCGCGATGGCCAGGAGGCGCTCGAGCTCGTCCCTGTGCTCGCGCATGTTGCGCTGATGCCAGCGACGCACGGTGAACATGGTGATGGCCACGAACAGTCCGAACAGGATGATGACCGTGGAGATGGAGAGGTTGGCCCACACCAGCAGCGCATAGAGGGCCAGCATCACCAGGATGCTGAGGTTCTCGTTGAAGTTCTGCACGGCGATGGAGTGGCCCGCCCCCATGAGGATGTGGCCGCGGTGCTGAAGCAGGGCGTTCATGGGTACCACGAAGAAACCGGCCAGGGCGCCCATGACCAGCATGAGCGCGATCGCGGGTATCCTGGTGTCGATGAACACCATCAGGATGGCGCCGAGGCCCATGACGATGCCGACACCGACCACCTCGACCGAGCGGCTGATGGGAACGAGCTTGCCGGCCAGCACGGCGCCGATGGCCACGCCCACGGCGAAGATGGCCTGCATGTAGGTGGCCTCATCGAGGCGCAGACCGAGCGCCGACTCCGCCCAGCGCAGCATGATGAACTGTAACGTCGCCCCCGCACCCCAGAACAGCGTGGTCACGGCCAGGGTGATCTGGCCCAGCTTGTCCTGCCAGAGCAGGCGCACGCAATGGGCGAAATCGCGGATCAGATACCACGGGTTTTTGTGGGTGGGGCGATGATCCACGCCGGTGTTGGGCACCCAGAGGTTGATCAGGGCGGCTACGCCATAGAGGCCGGCGATGCTGGCCATGCTGTAGTTGAGCAGGCTGCCGCTTTCGCCTTGGAAGAGAAAGTCGTCGGCGATACGAAAGGCATTGTGCACCATGGGGCTGATCAGCCAGCCGCCCATCACGGTGCCCAGGATAATGGCCGCCACGGTGAGACCCTCGATCCAGCTGTTGGCCACCACCAATTTGCTGTGCGGCAGGTATTCGGTGACGATGCCGTACTTGGCCGGCGAGTAGGCGGCCGCCCCGAGACCCACCAGGGCGTAGGCATAAAGCGGATGCAGGCCGGCGATCATCAGGACACAGCCCAACACCTTGATGCTGTTGCTGATGAACATGACCCGGCCTTTGGGCATGGAATCGGCGAAGGCCCCGACGAAAGCCGCCAGCACCACATAGGAGATCGTGAAGAAGAGCTTGAGTAAGGGCTCGTACTGTGACGGGGCCTGGATCTCCCGCAACGTGGCAATGGCAGTGATCAGCAGCGCGTTGTCCGCCAGGGCGGAGAAAAACTGCGCCGCCATGATGATGTAAAACCCGCGATTCATTCAGATTGTCGCCGTCCTGGCTGCATGGGGACGCGAACTGGCCGATGGGCATCGAGCGGGTGCGGGGGAGGGGCACGGCAAGGGCAGATTGCAGATGGCCACTCTGAGTGCCATGGCGTTGCGTATCGGTCTGTGCATGCGGTATTGAGCAAGCCCAAGGCCAGGCATTGCCCGGCTCGCCTCCGGTGGGGTGCGAGAAACACCTGGTACGACTCCGATGTGTTTCTTGAGCGTCCTGCCCGAGGCCAACCTTATAACACGCGGCTTGGATGCCTGCCATCCCGGCTTGATCCGTGCCAGCGGTCACGTTGGCGTAACGGTGAAACCATGCAAGACCGCAGCCGCTCTGGCCCCAATAAGAAAATTATGATTCAATAAATTAGTTTGATTGAGCGCCGCGCAACACCATGGCTGACCGTCGCCTGCAAGTTTTCCATACCGTCGCCAAGCAGTTGTCCTTTACCAAGGCTGCCGAACTGCTGTTCATGACCCAGCCCGCCGTGACCTTTCAGGTCAAGCAACTGGAAGAACACTTCAACACGCGGCTGTTCGAGCGCTCGCACGGCAAGATCTCCCTGACGCCCGCCGGCGAGCTGGCCCTGGACTATGCCGAGCGCATCCTCAACCTGACCGCCGAGATGGAGGCGCGCATCTCCGAGTTGACCGGCCAGGTGAGCGGGCCGCTGCTCATCGGCGCCTCCACCACCATCGCCGAATACATGCTTCCCCGCCTGCTGGGCGAGTTCAAGCAGAAGCATCCCGAGACCCAGGCGCGGCTCACGGTGGCCAACTCGGAGACCATCGAGCGCAAGGTGGCGGACCACACCCTGGACATCGGCCTGATCGAATCCCCCTCGCACCACCCCAATCTCGTCACCCAGGTCTGTTGCGAAGATGAGCTGGTGATGATCTGCGCCCCCTTTTCCGACCTGGCCAAGCTCTCGACCGTTGCCCCCGACCAGGTCGCCTCCCATCCCTACATCAGCCGGGAGACGGGCTCCGGCACCCGCGAGTGCATCGACGAGTTCTTCCGCAGCAACGGCGTGAATCTGGACGAGATGAACCTGGTCATGGAACTGGGCAGCCGGGAGGCCATCAAGGGGGCCGTCGCGGCCGGTTTGGGCGTGGCCATCGTCTCCGGCACCACGGTGGCCAAAGAGGTGCGTCTGGGCGAGCTGGTCGCCATCCCCCTGCAACCACCGCTGCGGCGTCAGCTCTCGCTGGTCTATCCGCAGGAGAAGTTCCGCAGCAAGCTGCTGCAGTCCTTCCTCGAATTCCTGGAATCCAGCCCCCTGGTGAAGAACCAGATCGATGTCTCCCTCTGAGCGTCCATGAACCAGGACGAGCGTCGGCTGCTGCGTCTTTACCGCACGCTGCCCGCGGTTCAGAAGGCGGGGCTGCTGGATTATGCGGAATATCTGAGCCACCGCGCCATCCCGGAACAGGAGGACGCCAAGGAGCCACTGCCCATCCCCCGCCCGGCGGAGGAGTCGGTCATCAAGGCCATCCGCCGCCTCAAGCAGACCTATCCCATGCTCGACGCCAACCGCCTGCTGCACGAAACCTCGGGACTCATGGCCCAGCACGTGGTGCACAAGCGCCCGGCGCCAGAGGTCATCGACGAACTCGAAGCCCTGTTCCGGCGTCTGTACGAGGAACGGCAGAAGACCTGAGCCCGGTGCGGTGGCGTGCGACGGATGGCTGCGGGACAATACGCCATCAAACCCGGAGGTCCTCATGAGCAACGCCGATCAAGCCGAACTCGACAAATTCAGCCAACTCGCCCACCGCTGGTGGGACCCTGGCTCCGAATTCAAGCCCCTGCACGACATCAACCCCCTGCGCCTGAACTGGATCGACCGTCTGGCCGGGCTGGCCGGCAAGCGGGTGGTGGATGTCGGCTGCGGCGGTGGCATCCTGGCCGAGGCCATGGCCAGCCTGGGGGCCGAGGTCACCGGCATCGACCTGTCCGAAAAGGCGATCAAGGTCGCCAAACTGCACCTGTTGGAATCCGGCCGACAGGTCGAATACCGCCTGCAGTCCGCCGAGTCGCTGGCCGAAGAACGGCCACAGCACTACGACGTGGCGACCTGCATGGAGATGCTCGAACACGTGCCCGACCCGGCCAGCACCGTGGCCGCCTGTGCGCGGCTGGTCAGACCCGGTGGCTGGGTCTTCTTCTCCACCCTCAACCGCAACCCGAAGAGCTATCTGTTCGCCATCGTCGGGGCGGAGTACATCCTCGACCTGCTGCCCCGCGGCACGCACGACTGGGCACGCTTCATCAAACCTTCCGAACTGGCTGCCCATGCCCGCCAGGCAGGGCTGGAACCGGTGCGGATCACGGGCATGACCTACAACCCCCTGACCAAGGTCTACCGGCTCGCACCGGATACGGACGTAAACTACCTGATGGCCTGCCGCAAGCCGGAGGAGGCGTGACACGGGTCGTGCTGTTCGACCTGGACGGCACCCTGGTCGACACCGCCGGCGATCTGGGCCTGGCCTTGAACGAGATGCGCCGCAGGCGCGGGCTGGCGCCGGTTGCGCACGCATCGATCCGGTCACAGGCCTCGCATGGCGCGCGCGGACTGCTCGGGATCGGCTTCGGCCTGCTGCCCGGCGATGACGGCTATGAGGTCATGCGGCAGGAGTTCCTGGACATCTACGCCGGCTGTCTGACCAACTCGTCCGATCTCTTCCCCGGCATGGTGGATGTCCTCGAAGCCGTGGAGGCACGCGGCCTGCGCTGGGGCGTGGTGACCAACAAGCCGGCCCGCTTCACCGAGCCGCTGCTGGACCACCTTGGACTTAGCACCCGTGCGGCCTGCGTGGTCTCGGGCGACACCTGTCCACAATCCAAGCCCCATCCCGGCCCGCTGCTCCACGCCTGCAGGCAGACCGCCTCGCGTCCGGAGGACTGCCTCTACGTCGGCGACGCCCGGCGCGACGTCGAGGCTGCCACCGCCGCCGGCATGCCCACCCTGGTGGCCATGTACGGTTACATCGCTGAAGAAGATCAACCCCACGAGTGGGGTGCCCGGGGTTTCATCGACCAGCCGCTGGACCTGCTCGGGTATCTGGATATCGATCCTCGATACCCATAACGGCAATGAACTTTTTCTCCTGCCTGTTATCATAAGTGAACCTTGGGGGCGACCTGGCTTCGACGCGGGTTGCAAAGCAGACAAGGGCATACCGAGGACCAGTCACCTCGTAAATCAACTGGAAAGCAATAGTCGCCAACGACGAAACCTACGCTCTGGCCGCCTAAGGGCCAGACTCCTCACCGGCTCTCCCGTGGGCCGGGCTGGGCAACCAGCTGAGGAGTCATTGACACGGGATCGCGCTGCTCCGGGCCACTTGGCGTAGCGTTAAACCAAGGTGGCTCGCCTGGATCCAGCCTGTTCGGCCGGCGTGATCAGGGCTAAAACCCAAAAGACCGGACTAAGTATGTAGATCTTGCTGTAGAGGACTTGCGGACGCGGGTTCGATTCCCGCCGCCTCCACCA
>CALHRD010000113.1 GCA_938038385.1 uncultured Burkholderiales bacterium | reverse complement strand
CTCATTGACCGCTTCCGCAGTAGGGAAGGCTTTGGCGACCCGATCATCGAGCAACACCAAATTCGTGCCTTTCGCGTAGCGGGCAAAATACTTGCCCCGAACGCCTTTTCCCAAGTCTTCGCGCCGATACTCGGAGCGCATGTCATCTTCAGCCTTGTTCATAGATTCCTCGCTCATGTCGGGTTGCCTTTCGGGCGGAAATGATGCGAATTGCTCGACCGCGCTCGGTGTGTGCCACGACAAGCAATCGGCCGGGATGTGAGACACCGAAAGTCAGCCAACGTTTCTCGCCCAGCGAATGATCCGGATCGGAGAAAGTCAGGGCCAGCGGATCGCCAAACACTGACGCAGCTTCCTCGAAGGATACCCCGTGCTTGGCAAGATTGGCCCGCGCCTTGGCGTCGTCCCATTCGAATTTCAGCATGTGCCGCCCTTGGGAGTCTTACGCATAACGTAGAAGTCACCGGCGCTGCGCGGCGTTTTCGCGCAGCGTCCGTGTGGACTGCCGGGTTAGCTGGCATTCCCACTGGACTCGGCATGAGAAGCTGAAAAAAGCTCTTGAAGTAATTCGGCGTGCTTTTTCACATCGCCTTTGCCAAGCCGAATTCGATAGCGATTCCAGCGATTGTCGTAATCCAAAACGTCAAGCCCAGCCGCTTCAATCTTTTGCTCGATTTCGTCTCGTTTCTTTAGTCTTGGTTCTACGCGAATGGAATTTTTCTGCGGGCGGAAGATGACAAAATTGTCAGCCTGCCCCTGGCGCGCAAGGCCAATGTAGAACTTGTTAAATTTGAGTTCGAGCGCAGGATCAAGTTGTTTGAGTACCTCAAGCAACTCGTCCGCCATTGCAACGGTTGCTTTGGAGCCGCGACCTTCCCAATACGCCCTGTCCGTGGCCTCATGAACTTCTTCGTCTTCATCCACGAGACCAAGCTGGACTTGATCTAGGACAGTCGTAAAAACGAGAGAAACCGAGTTGCCAAGCTGAACGGCTCGCATTTGGATTGCGATAAGGGGAATGGTGCCGTTGAATAAAGCAATGACATTAAGGAATCTGCTCGTGATTTCCTCGGCGACGATAACGGCTGTATGGTCGTACTGAGGGTAACGTTTTCGCTCAATGTCCCAATACTCGATCGTGCGGATGATATGAGACTCGTCGGTTTTTCCAAGCTGAATTTCTACCTCATAACGCCGATTGCCTTCCGCCTCCTGAAGAAGGATATCCAGTCTGCCTGCGCGTGGCTGGTTTCTTTCACGGTCTTTCAGAATGACATCACCAAGCCCCAAAATCGTCGGATCTTCGGCAATACGATCCTGTACCCACTTCTCATCAAGCATTGAATGGGACTTCAAATTGAGGTAGGTCAGCTTTTCGTAATTGAGTGCCATGCTTACTCCGGTTAAAGGCAGCTAACGTAATGTATCCGACAAGTGTCAGCGTATACATGATATGGGACAAAGCGGAGAATCCGGCATGTCATGCAACCCGCTGATTGCTCAAGCCCTGCCTGTCCAATATCCTGTCGCTCCCATGGACACTTCCAACGGCACACGCTCCCCGGATCGCCCTCCCAGGCTGCTCGATCGACTACGTGAGCGCATTCGTCTCAAACACTATAGCAAGCGCACGGAGCAGGCGTATGTGCAGTGGGCGAAACGATACATCCACTTCCACGGCAAGCGCCACCCGGCGGAATTGGGCAAGGCCGAGGTGGAGGCCTTTCTGACCTCGCTGGCGGTGGAACGGAACGTGACCGCTTCCACCCAGTCGCAGGCTCTGTCGGCCCTACTGTTCCTGTACCGGGAGGTCCTGGGTCTGGATTTGCCCTGGCTGACGGAGGTGACGCGGGCGAAGAAGCCGGCACGTCTGCCGACGGTGTTGACGCGCGAGGAGGTGTTGCGGTTGTTCAAATACGTGGATGACCCGCTTATGGATCTGGTCGTCCGGCTGCTGTATGGGACCGGGATGCGGCTCATGGAATGCATGCGGCTGCGGGTGAAAGACGTGGAGTTCGCCCGCCGTGAGATCGTGGTGCGCGACGGCAAGGGCGGCAAGGACCGGGTGACGATATTGCCCGTGAGCCTGGCCGAGCGTCTGCAGACCCACCTGAAGGTGGTGAAGGCACAGCACGACGCCGACCTGGCCTTGGGACGCGGTGAGGTCTGGTTGCCGGACGCCCTGGCGGTGAAGTACCCCAACGCGGCCCAGGCGTGGGGCTGGCAGTATGTGTTTCCGGCCGTCGGGTTTTCCGTGGACCCGCGCTTGGGGGCGGTGCGCCGGCATCATCTGGACGAGAAGCGGGTGCAGCGGGCGGTGAAGCGGGCAGCACAACGCGCCGAGATCGTCAAGCCTGTGAGCCCGCACACCCTGCGCCATTCCTTTGCCACGCATCTGCTGGAGGCGGGCTACGACATCCGCACGGTGCAGGAGCTGCTGGGCCATTCGGACGTCTCCACGACCATGATCTACACCCACGTGCTGAACCGGGGTGGGCGAGGCGTGGTCAGCCCCCTCGACCAGAGGGGGCTGAGGTGAAGCACGGCCTCATTGACGACGCCGAGCCGGGGAGCGATGCAGCGCGAGCCGAGGAACGAGGCGTGGTCAGCCCCCTCTTGCGTGTCGTCCCGGATGCCGGGCCTGCCCTTCCCCCCACCCCCTCCGGCCCTCTCTCCCGGCCTCTCTCCCCCAGGGAGAGAGGCGGGTCGAGCCTCCCCTCCCCCTTGGGGGGAGGAGTCGGGGGTGAGGGATGGGGAGGGGGGCTTGGGGTCCGTCGTCTGGGTCTGGCCGACTACGAGCCGACCTGGCGGGCGATGCAGGCCTTCACCGCCGGGCGCGGGCCGGACACGCCGGACGAGCTGTGGCTGGTGGAGCATCCGCCGGTGTTCACTCTGGGTCAGGCGGGCCGGCGCGAGCACCTGCTGGCCAACATCGGCGTGCCGGTGGTGGCCGTCGACCGGGGCGGGCAGGTGACCTATCACGGACCGGGGCAGGCGGTGGTCTATGTGCTGCTGGATTTGCGCCGGCGCGGTTATGGGGTGAAGGCGCTGGTTCACCGTCTGGAGCAGGCGGTGATCGATCTGCTTGCGGCGCACGGCGTGGCGGCCGAGCGGCTGGCGGGGGCACCGGGGGTGTATGTGCGGGAGGCGAAGATCGCCGCCCTGGGGCTGCGCATCCGCAACGGTTGTTCCTACCACGGCCTGGCGCTGAACGTGGACCTGGACCTGGCGCCGTTCGCGGCCATCAACCCGTGTGGTTATGCGGGCATGACAGTGACCCGGCTGAAGGATCTGGGCATCGGTCTGGGCGTGGCCGGCGCCGGCGAGGCGCTCGTCGGGCGCCTGCAGGGGCTGCTGTGAGGCGTGAGGACCGCGTGCACGCAAGAGGCGGTGTGCCTCGCCCAGCCAGACAACATCGGCAGCAGCCTGGCGGGAGGGGTATCCCGCCCGACCCCCGGGTACCGTGGGCAACCCCGTCAGGCTGAAGCCTGACCTACCCCTCCGGCTGCCGCCGCTGTCGCGGATTCCTCTGGCTGACGCCTAGTCTCCGGTGTAGACGCAGCCGGAATGAGCAGTCTCCTGCACCACCACCTTGGACAGGCCGGGCAGGTCGGGCTTGAGGTGCTCCCAGATCCAGATTGCCAGGTGCTCGCTGGTGGGGTTGGATAGGCCGGGCAGGTCGTTGAGGTAGCGGTGGTCGAGCTTGTCGCGGACGGCCTGCACGGCCGTCTGCACCTCGGCGAAGTCCACCACCCAGCCCAGCTCCGGCTGCAGGGGACCGGTGATGTGGACTTCGACGCGGAAGGAGTGGCCGTGCATGCGGGCGCAGGGGTGCTCTGCGGGCAGGTGGGGCAGATGGCGCGCGGCCTCGAGGTGGAAGATGTGGAAGATGTCCATGTCGGGCTCCAAGGGTCAGAGGGGATGGCGGTTGCCGGGGCGCGGCGTCAGGCCGGGCGTGTTTACCGGCGCGGCGATCGTCGGACACCGCGAAAAACCGTCGCGAGCGACCCAATTGCTGCGTTGGGCGGTGCCAGTTACCCCGCCTATCTGTTTGATATGTCTGGTCACGGCACGCCGTCCGTCTTGCACTTGGCCCGCTCGCGACGGTTTTTCGAGGTGTCCCGCTATGGTAAGGGGGCGCTGGCGCAAAAACAGCACGCGCCCCAGCCGGGCGGCGCATAATCGCCCGAACTCCGACCACAGGCGGCTGTCCACTCTCCATGATCCGACACACCTTCCCCTTCCTATTTCTGATCCTTATGCCCCTGCAGGGGTGTGCCTCCGAGGCCGCTGTGCAATCCAAGCTTTGTAGCCAGCCCGGTGTATGGCTCAGTCACGACGGTGCGGCGGGCGTGCGGCAGGCCGATCCCGTGGGCCTGATCGAGAGTCTGTCGGCGAACCAGGCGGTGCTGCTGGGCGAGACGCACGACAGCGCCGAGGACCACCGCTGGCAGTTGCACACGCTGGCCCAGCTCCATGCCCGTCAGCCTCGGCTGGCCATCGGCTTCGAGATGTTCCCGCGGCGCCTGCAGCCGGTGCTGGACCGCTGGGTGGCAGGCGAGCTGTCGGAGGCCGATTTTCTGCGCGAGACGGACTGGAACCGGGTCTGGGGCTACGATGCCCGCCTTTACATGCCGCTGTTCCACTACGCGCGCATGAACCGGTTGCCGATGTTGGCCCTGAACGTGGAGCGCAGTCTGGTGTCGGCGGTCGACACCGGCGGTTGGGACGCAGTGCCGGAAGGGCAGCGCGAGGGGCTCACGCGGCCTGCCGTACCGCCGGAGGCGTATCGGCAGATGCTGCGCCAAGTCTATGGCCATCATCCCGATAAGCGGCAGGACGATGCCGGTTTCGAGCGCTTCGTCGAGGCGCAGGCGACCTGGGATCGCGCCATGGCTACGGGCATCGCTGCGTATCTGAAGCGCGAGCCCGATGCTTTGGTGGTGGGCATCATGGGTGCCGGCCACGTCCGCTTCGGGCATGGTGTGGCGCACCAGCTCAAGGATCTGGGGGTGAGCCGCGTGGCCAACCTGGTGACCTGGGATGCGGAAGGGCGGTGCGAAGACTTCAAGGCCGGCCTGGCCGACGCGGCTTATGTGGTGCAGGCACCTCAGACCGAACCGCCCCGCCTCGGCATCGCCATGGAGGCGGCCACCGGCGGCATACGCATCGCCCAGGTGACGGCGGGCAGCGTGGCCGAGCGGGCGGGGCTGAAGCCCGGCGACGTGGTGGCCGAGGCGGCCGGCGTGGCCATCAGTTCGCCCCAGGTCATGCGCCAGACCGTGGAGCGCCTGGCGCCGGGGACCTGGCTGCCGCTCAAGGTTCGCCGCGATGGCCAGGAGCTGGAGATCGTGGCGCGCTTCCCGCCGGCACCGTGAGACACGCCCTGACGGCCCGGTCTCTGGCCCGCAGCCTGGCGGCCCTGCTGCCCGTCCTCACGCTGGCGGCGTGCGCGGCCGAACCGCGCCTGGAGCTGGATGTGCATCTGGAGCCGGCCAGCCGCGAATTTTCGGCGCGAGCCGTACTCACCGGCCTGGAAGGTCCGGTCCGCTTTGGGCTCGATCCGGCGCTGCGCATCACCCGTCTCGTGCTCGACGGCCGCGTGCTGGCCGTACCGGCTGCCGGGGAACCGGCTGTCGTGCCGGCGGGCCGGCGTCTGCAGGTCGAGTACGCCGGGCGCCTGGCCCCCCTGCCCGAGGCCGACCACCGCCAGGTCCTGGGCCGGCTGCCGCCCGGCGCGAGCGTCGAGGGCAGCTTCCTGCCCGCCGGCACCGGCTGGTACCCGGACCCGGGCGTGCCCTTCACCTACCGCCTGCGGCTCACCCTGCCAAAGGGACAGAAAGGGCTGGCGCCGGGAAATCTGCTGCGCGAGTCCGAAGGCGCGGGCGGATATACGGCAGAGTTCGATTTCCCCCACCCGGCCGAGGGCATCGACCTGATGGCGGGGCCGTATGTCGTGAGTGAGCGCGTGCTCACGCTGGAAGGTATACGCCGTGTGCGTATCCGCACCTGGTTCCACCCCGAGCTGGCAGGTCTGGCGGCCGGTTATCTTGCCGATTCTGCGCGCTACCTCGAGCGCTACAGCCGCCTGATCGGCCCCTATCCGTTCGACGATTTCGGCGTGGTCTCCAGCGTGCTGCCCACCGGCTTCGGCATGCCCAGCCTGACTTATCTGGGGCGCGAGGTGTTGCGCCTGCCCTTCGTGCGCGCCACCTCCCTGGGCCACGAGGTGCTGCACAACTGGTGGGGTAACGGCGTCTATCCCGACTGGCAGAAGGGCAACTGGTCCGAAGGCCTGACCACCTTCATGGCCGACTACGCCTATAAGGAAGACGAGTCCGCGGAGGCGGCACGCGAGATGCGGCTTGGCTGGCTGCGCGACCTGGCGGCGATGCCGGAGGGCGAGGACACGGCCCTGAGCGCCTTCACCTCGCGCCATCACGGCATCTCCTCCATCGTCGGCTACAACAAGGCGGCCATGCTGTTTATGATGCTGCGCGACGAGATCGGCAATGAGGCCTTCGAGCGAGGGCTAAGGCTGATCTGGGAGCGGCATCGCTTTCGCACCGCCGGTTGGGCGGAGCTGGAACGGGCCTTTGCCGACGCCTCCGGACGCGATCTGGCCGCTTTCTTCCGCCAGTGGCTGCGCCGCCCCGGCGCCGCGCGCGTGCGCCTGGTCGCGGCCGAGGCGCAAGCCGGCCGCCTGAGCCTCACCCTGGAGCAGGCCGGCGAGCCCTACGCCCTGAATGTGCCTCTGGCTTTGCGCATTTACCCGGACCGTGTGGAGCACAAGCGTGTGCTGTTGGAAGGCACGCGCGCCACGGTGACCCTGCCGGTGTCCGGTGTGGTGCAGGCGGTGGAGCTGGATCCGGACTTTAGGCTCTGGCGCCGGCTCGACCCCACCCTGCTGCCCCCCATCCTGCGCGAGGTGTTCGTGGCCCCGCGCGCGGCCACGGTCGTGGCGGATGCGGAGGCCGGTTGGCAGGCGGCCGGGCAACGGCTGGCAGAGCGTGTGCTGGACAACGAGGCGGTGCGTGTGCCCGCCACGGCACGGCCGCCGGACGATGCTGCCCTGTTGATCGTCGGCAGCCATGCCGGCGTGACCGAGCTGCTGGTGCGACTGGGTTTGCCGCCGAGGCCGTCCGATCTGCCCGAGCGCAGCAGTGCCCTGGTCTGGGCCGGACGCGATGCAGGCGGCCGGCCCTATGCGGTGGTGAGCGCCGACGATCCGGACGCGCTCGCAGCCCTGAACCGCCCCCTGCCCCACTACGGCCGGCAGAGCTGGCTCGGCTTCGAGGGCGCGCGCGTGCGGGACAAGGGCATCTGGCCCGCCCGCAGCGAACGCCTGGCCGTCACGCACCGCAGCCGCTGACGCCGGCAGTCCAGGTCATTGCGGCGGCCGGTAGGGCTTGAGTGCCGGTTGCACCTTTTGCCCCGGCATGGAAGGCACCCAGGGCGGCGCTGCCGACCGTGGCCAGCATGCCGGCCAGAAGGATCGGTCCGAAACGTAAACGCATGTTGTGAGTTGTCATGGGAAACCTCCTTGCGTGTGCCTGCCGGTGGTCCTGATGCCCCCGGATCGTTTGCTGCGGCTCCCCTGCATCTTCTTGCTGCGAAGATAGTCCGCACCGGGGGTGGCAATCCGCCGCAGCCATAGGACGGCAGCATCAGCTCCGGCCCCGACGTGAGGGTGGCAGTTCGGGCTGAAGCCCGACCTGCAAGGCAACCGGCAGCATCGACACGGATTCAGGCCCACTGCCTTAACTCAACGAAAGCGCTGTAACCGCAATGAGCCTCCATTACCTGCATCCCCTGTTCAATCCTGCATCCGTGGCCGTTTTCGGTGCCAGCGAACGGGAGGAATCCGTAGCCGGTGTCATCTACCGCAACCTGAAGAAGGCGGGTTACACCGGCAAGGTCTTCCCGATCAATCCCAAACACGACACGCTGTATGGCGAGAAGTGCTACCGCGGCGCGGCGGAACTGCCCGAGACCCCGGACCTGGCCATCATCGCCACGCCGGCGCCCACCGTGCCCGGCATCATGGAAGAGTGCGGCAAGCGGGGGGTGCGTCATGCCGTGGTGCTCACCGCCGGTTTCCGCGAGGTGGGGGTCGAGGGTGCGGCCCTCGAGGAAACCCTGCTGACTGTGGCCCACAAGTACGGCATCCGATTCATCGGCCCCAATTGCCTGGGTATCCAGCGTCCATCGCTGGGCCTGAACGCCACCTTTGCGCTGGACAACGGCCTGCCCGGCGACCTGGCCCTGGTCTCCCAGTCCGGCGCCCTGTGCACGGCCATGCTCGACTGGGCGGCATCCAACAGCATAGGTTTTTCCTCGGTGATTTCGACCGGCGCGTCCGCCGATCTGGACTTTGGCGAGATCCTCGACTACCTGGCCTTCGACACGGCCACACGCGGCATCCTCATGTACATCGAAGGTATTCGCGACGCCAGGCGCTTCATGAGCGCGGTGCGCGCCGTGGCCAGGCTGAAGCCGGTGGTGCTGATCAAGGTGGGGCGGCATGCAGAGGGGTTGAAGGCGGTGCAGTCCCACACCGGCGCCCTGGTCGGGTCCGATGCCGTGTTCGATGCGTTGGTGCGCCGCGCCGGCGTGGTGCGGGTGGACACCATTCTGCAGTTGTTCGCTTCGGCCAAGGCCCTGGCCTCCCGATTGCACCCTGCCGGCAACCGCCTGGCCATCGTCACCAACGGTGGTGGACCCGGTGTCATGGCCACCGATCGGGCGGTCGACCTCGGGGTACAGCTCGCAGAACTTGCGCCGCAGACACTGGAGCGGCTCAATGCTGCCCTGCCGCCGAACTGGTCGCACGGCAACCCGGTGGACATCATCGGCGATGCCGGCGCCGACCGTTACAAGGCCGCAGTCGAGGCCTGCCTGGCGGACCGGGGCGTGGACGGCGTGCTGGTGATGCTCACCCCGCAGGCCATGACCAAACCCACCGAGGCCGCGCAGGCGGTGGTGGAGGCGGCCAGGACCTCGGACAAGCCGGTGCTGGCCTGCTGGATCGGCGAGGACCAGGTGGCCGGCGGGCGCAACGTCTTCAAGCGAAACGGTATCTCCTTCTTCAAGCAGCCGGAGTCCGCGGTCGAAGTGTTCTCCTTCATCTCCACCTTTTACGAGAACCAACGCCAGCTCATGCAAACCCCCGGCCCGCTGTCGCAGCAGAAGGAGCCGGATGTCGAGGGGGCGCGGCTGATCGTGGAGAGCGCCCTGGCCCAGGGCCGCCACATCCTGACCGAGGTGGAGGCCAAGGCCCTGCTGTCCGCCTTCCATATCCCCGTGGCCCAGACCCTGATCGCCCGCAATCCCACCGAGGCCATGCTCATGGCCCAGCAACTGGGCTTCCCGGTGGTGATGAAGATCAACTCGCCGGACATCAGCCACAAGTCCGATGTCGGCGGCGTGCGCCTGGGCCTGTCCAGCGGTCAGGCGGTGCGGGCGGCCTACCTGGAGATGCAGGCCACAGTGAAGAAGCGTCGTCCCGAGGCGGCCCTCGACGGCGTGGTCATCGAACCCATGCTGGATCGGCCCAATGCGCGCGAGGTGCTGGTCGGGGTCGTCAGTGATGCGGTGCTCGGGCCGGTGATCGCCTTCGGCGCCGGCGGGGTGGACGTGGAGGCCTTCGGGGATCGCGCCGTGGCGCTGCCGCCGCTCAACCGCTACCTGGCGCGCGACATGATCCAGCGCACCCGTGTGGCGCGTCTGCTGGGGCATTTCCGCAACCGCCCGGCAGCCAACATGGAGGCCCTGGAATCCGTCCTGTTGCGCGTGTCCGAGATGGTCTGCGAGCTGCCCTGGATCGCAGAAATGGACATCAACCCGCTGCTGGTGGACGAACACGGCGCCATGGCCGCGGATGCCCGCATCACCATCGCGCCGCGGCCGCCCAGTGCGGATCGTTACGGGCACATGGCCATCCATCCCTATCCCGCGCATCTGGTCAACCACTGGCAGCTGCCCAACGGCGCCGATGTGGTGATCCGCCCGATCCGGCCGGAGGACGCCGAGATGACCCAAAACTTCGTGCGCGGCCTGTCGGAGGAGACCAAGTACTTCCGTTTCATGGATGCGGTGCGCGAGCTGCCGCCGCAGATGCTGGTGCGCCTGACCCAGATCGACTACGACCGCGAGATGGCTCTGCTGGCGGTGACCGAACAGGATGGCCACGAGGTCGAGCTGGGCGTGGCCCGCTACGCCACCAACCCCGACCGCACCTCCTGCGAATTCGCCGTGGTGGTGGACGACCGCTGGCAACGCCAGGGCATCGGCCACAAGCTCATGGACGTGTTGATGGACGTGGCCCGCGCCAAGGGCATCCGGGTCATGGAAGGCGAGGTGCTGAAGAGCAACCGCAACATGCTCAAGCTGTGCGTGGCCCTGGGTTTCCGCATCGAGCCGCACCCGGAGGACGTAGCCATCAAGCGGGTGGTGCGCGAGCTTTGATGCCTGCCCGGCGCGGGTTCCTCAGCGGCCGGCCGGCCCGCGCCAGGTCGGCTCGGCCTGGCCGGCGGCACGGTTGAGATGACGGGCGAGGACGAAGAGCAGGTCCGACAGTCGGTTCAGATATTGGCCCAGCAGTGGTGACAGCGGATCGCGTTCCGCCAGGCGGACCAGGCTGCGTTCGGCCCGTCGGCAGACCGTGCGGCAGACATGCGCCAGGGCGGCGGCGCGGGTGCCGCCGGGCAGGACGAACTCCTTGAGAGGTGGCAGCTCGGCGTTGAGTTCGCTGATGGCCTCGTCCAGGCGGAGGACGTGGGTCTCACCGACCTGGGGATGCTCGGGTAGGGCGAGCTCCCCGCCGAGGTCGAACAAATCGTTCTGTATGGCGGTGAGCAGCGCGTGCACGCGCTCCGGCAGGGTCTCCGTGAGCAGCAGGCCGAGGTGACTGTTCAACTCGTCCACCTCGCCCAGGGTCCTGATGCGCGCATCGTGCTTCGGCACACGACGGCCGTCGGCCAGGCCGGTGCTGCCTGCATCCCCCGTGCGGGTGACGATCCGGCTCAGACGGTGGCCCATGTCGCGCTTCCTGTTCGCAGGTGATGTATGCCTACAGCCACTTGATCTCGTCCTCGGTCTCCTAGCGTCTGGGATACTGTTCCGCAGAGGCCGTGCGATGCAGGGCTTGCAGAAACTGCAGCTCGGCCCGGGCGTCCGCAGGCCAGCCCTTGCGATCCCAGCGGGAATCGAAGAACAGCGTGCCGATGCAGCGTTCGAACTGGTCGGCGGAACCCCAAGCCTCGACCAGGCCCGGGATGATGTGGGCATAACGGGCTTCGAGCAGGGAGGGCATCGAGTCCAAGTGTGGGTTGGGAGGCGCCGAGAAACTTTCGTCAGGATGGTAGCGCAATCGCGGCCGGACGGCTGCGTCAACGTCGGGATCCAGCCTGTGCCTGCAGACAGGCCAGGTAGGCCTGGATATCCGGCGGGTGGTCGTAGCGCTGGGCATGCCAGATCATCTCCACCAGGCATTCCATTGCCGCGTGCTGGGCGGCATGCTCGTCCATGAGCCGCCTGATCAGTTTTTGGTAGCGGTCGACGATGCCGACGGGTTGGTCGATCGAGAGCTGCTCGTCTATGGCGAGGTGCAGGCTGAGATGCAGGAAAGGGTTGCTCTCGCCCAGCTCCGGCAGCCATTCCCGACTGAGGCTGGCCACTTCGTCCTCCAGGATGTCATGGTATTCGGGGTGGCGCAGGATGTGCCCGACCGCCAAATCCTCCAGCGGTTCGAGCGGCACTTTGTCGCGGTATTTGCGCCAGGCCTCGATGAAGAAGCTGCGCGACTGGTCGCGGCTAGGCTGGAACAGGGTCATGGAACAGTGCCAGGACGGTGCTGTACTGCAGCAGACGGTTCGCGCCGTCGAGATGGGCGATTTGGCCGTTGCCGTAGAAGCCGATTAGCGGGGTGTCCGGATGGTGGCGCGTGAACTGCAGGATATCGCGATCCTCGCCGTCGTAGAAGTAGGGGCCCCTGCCCGTGCAGTTGAACATCAGGGCGAAACGGGGGTCGTCGAGGGTGTCGGCGCTCAGACTTTCCACCAGGTTGCGCATCTCGTATTCGGCCGCCTGCGGCAGGCGCAATGCCCAGAAGACCCGGCTGCCCACGGGGATCTGGGCGGCGACGGTGATGGATCGGTCATGCGCATTCGAGGCCAGGACAGGCAGGAGGTGGTAGCGGCCCTCTTCCAGGGCGTGCATGGGCATGCCGTAGGTCACGCCGAGCATGAGCAGGTGCAGGGGCAGGCGATCCGGATTGCGCGTGCCCAGCGGCAGTTCATGCACCAGGTTGGACAGCGCCGGTTCGCCTTCCACGGCCAGGATGTCGTGGCCGTTCACCGCGGTCAGGGTGGCGGGTGCATTGAGGGGACGCACGCCGTGCGAGACGCCGATGCGCACGCGGCCGCCGGTGATGCTGAGCTCACAGTGGCCCCCGGCCTGGCTGCGCCCGGCCTGCCAGACCCTGTAGGGTCCCTGGCCGGTGGCGTCGCCCGAGACGCCGCCATAGCGTTCGCCGCCGGCGCCGAGCCAGTTCCAGTCCAGTGCATTCGGCGCGGCCAGGGTGAGCACGGATTGTCCGGGCTGCGGTGCCTGCAGGCGGAAGTCCCCCCCCATTACCAGGGCGGCGGCCGCCGGACCGTCGAGCACCCAATCCTCTTCGGTGAACAGCCCCGAGGCGGTGCAGCCGGCGATCTGCAGACAGTTGGCGGCCCTGGCTGCGGCCCTGATCGCCGGGTCCGGATCACGCGCGAAGTCTGTGGACAGATAGAGCAGGACCGCATTGGGGTGGTCCAGTCTGGCCTTGTCCAGGGCGATGCGCACGGCATCCGCGGCCAGTTCCGGTCTGGCATTGGGGGCCTTGACCAGGGCGGTGGCGATGCTCATTCCGGGCGAGAGGCGAGGGGGGCGGGGCGCGGGGCGTCTGACGAGCCCATGCGGGTCTTCTCCTTCCACTCGCACAGGTCGTGGATGACGCAATTCACGCAGTCCGGCTTGCGCGCCTTACACACATAGCGGCCGTGCAGGATCAGCCAGTGGTGCGCGTCCTGGCGGAACTCCGCCGGGGTGTGGCGCATGAGGCCGCGTTCCACCGCCAGCACGGTCTTGCCCCTGGCCAGGCCGGTGCGGTTGGCCACCCGGAAGATGTGCGTGTCCACGGCGATGGTCGGCTGAGCGAAAGCGGTATTGAGCACGACGTTGGCGGTCTTGCGGCCCACCCCGGGCAGGGCCTCCAAGGCGGAGCGGTCGGCGGGTACCTCGCCGCCGTGCCGCGCCAGCAGCAGGCGCGACAGTTCGATGATGTGTCTGGCCTTGGTCTGGTACAGGCCGATGCTGCGGATGTGCCGACGCAGGCCGTCCTCGCCCAGGGCAAGCATGGCTTGCGGTGTGCCGGCGACGCGAAACAGGCCATGGGTGGCCTGGTTGACGCTCTTGTCGGTGGCTTGGGCAGAGAGCACCACGGCCACCAGCAACTGGTAGGGGGTGGCGAAGCGCAGCTCGGTGGTGGGGCGCGGGTTGGCGGCCCGCAGGCGTTCGAAGATGGCGCGGCGCTTGGCGGCGTTCATGTTGCCACGGGGCCTCGGGGATCAACCCTGCAAAGCGTGTGTGAGCTGGGCAGGGCGGGGGGCGCGCATGCCCTCGATCCAGTTTTTCAGGGCGATGAGCAGGCCCAGGCCGAGGAAGGCGCCCGGCGGCAGGACGGCGAGCAGGAAGCCCTGATAATCGGGCAGCACGGTGACCACCCATTCCCTGGCCGCAGGTCCCAGGGCCAGGTCCAGTCCGGAGAACAGGGTGCCCTTGCCGGCAACCTCGCGCAGCGCGCCCAGGACCACCAGAACGAGCGTGAGCCCCAGGCCCATCATCAACGCATCGAGCACGGAATGGCTGGTGGAACGCTTGGAGGCGAAGGTCTCGACGCGGGCCAGGACGATGCAGTTGGTGGTGATGAGCGGGATGAAGATGCCCAGGACCAGATACAGCGGGTGCACATAGGCATTCATCAACAACTGCACGACGGTCACCAGGGCGGCGATGATCAGCACGAAGGTGGGCAGCCGTATCTCGTGCGGGATGAAGTTGCGCACCAGGGAGACCGATCCGCTCGCCACGGCCATCACCAGGGTGGTGGCAAGGCCCAGCGAGAGGCTGTTGACCACCGTGTTGCTGATGGCCAGCAGGGGGCACAGGCCCAAGAGCTGGACGATGCCGGGATTCTGTTTCCACAGGCCGTTGTAGATGATTTCACGGGTTTCGGCTGAGATCATCGATCTGTCTCCTGTTACCGCGCCGTGTCGTCCGGGTTGGACGGCCGCGGTTGCGGCTTGCTCTCCACGCCTGTCGCCGGGGGTATGGGATCGCTTGCGGGGTGTCCCGGCGACGGGGTCGACAGCAGCGTTGCGCGATGCGCTTCGAAATATTTCAGGCTGCGATGCACGGCCTTTACCACCGCTCGCGGCGTGATGGTGGCCCCGGCCATGTAATCGAACTGGCCGCCGTCCTTGCGCACCTTCCACTGGGCATCGGCGGGGTCGCCCAGGCTGCGGCCGTCGAACACCCGGATCCAGCGGCTCTTGGCGGCATCGATGTAGTCGCCCAGA
The DNA here is from genome assembly GCA_938038385.1 of uncultured Burkholderiales bacterium. Classification (GTDB taxonomy): domain Bacteria; phylum Pseudomonadota; class Gammaproteobacteria; order Burkholderiales; family Thiobacillaceae; genus JANWZL01. Next base: position 5,220 of record CALHRD010000113.1, on the reverse strand, counting down.
CCGGGCGTCTCCTTGTGCGCGCTCACGCGCACGCCGGCGATCCGGCCGTCGGCCAGGATACCGACCAGCAGGCGGATCTCGCCGGCATAACCATCGGGGGCGACCGCCTCCAGCACGACCGCCACCGGCACCCCGGCCTTGAAGGCAGGATAGTATTGGCCGGCATGCCTGAGGCCGAGCAGGGGGTCGGGCGGCAGGGGACGGGCGTCGCGCACCGGGTCGTTGTCGTAGCTGCCGGCGGGCAGGGTCTCGCTGATGCGCGCCAGTTTCTCGGCCTGCTCGCTGGCGGCGATGGAGGGTCGGGTCAGGCTGAATGTGCCCGAGAGCAGGGCCGAGCCGATGACCGCGAACACCAGCAGGGTCATGGCCGTGGTCACGGTCTCGCGCAGGGCGGTGGTCATGGCCGGTCCCTGTCCCTGCCGACCTGGCCGAACACCTTCGGCTGGGTGTGGGCGTCGATGAACGGCACGGCCATGTTCATGAGCAGCACCGAAAAGGCCACCCCGTCCGGATAGCCGCCGAAGGCGCGGATCACGACGGTGATGCAGCCGGCCAGACCGGCATAGATCAGCTTGCCGCGCGGCGTGGCGCTGGCCGAGACGGGGTCTGTGAGGATGAAGAAGGCCCCCAGCATGGTGCCGCCGGCCATGAGGTGAAACAGCGGATCGGCGTGGCGCCCGGCGTCGAGCAGATGCAGGCCGGTGGCGGTGAGGACGACGGCCCCAAGGTAAGCGGTCGGGATGTGCCAGCCAATGACGCGATAGTTGAGTAACAACAGGCCGCCCAGCAGATACATCAGGGCGACCATCTCCTGACCGCGTGCGCCCAGGTGGCCAAACACCGGCTCGAGCATGATGGCGGCTGCATCGCCACCGGCGCGGACCTGGGTGCGCAAGGTGTCCAGCGGTGTTGCGGCGGTGTAGGCGTCCGGGCTGACCGCCCCCTGGCCGGCGAAGACCAGGTCCAGGGCTTCGAGCAGATCGGGGGTGTGGCTGGCCAGGTCCATGGGTGCGGGCCACTGGGTCATGTAAGCCGGAAAGCTGACGATAAGGGCCGCGTAGCCGACCATGGCCGGATTGAACAGGTTTTGCCCGAGGCCGCCGTAGAGGTGTTTAGCCACCAGCACGGCGAACAGCATGCCCACCGCATAGAGCCACCAGGGCGCCAGGGTGGGCAGGGACAGGGCCAGCAGCCAGGCGGTGACCAACACCGAACCGTCGCCCAGAAAGGGCTTCAGGGGCTGGTTGCGCATGGCCAGGGCCAGGGCCTCGAAGGTGTAGGCGAAGAAGGTGCACAGCAGCAGGCTGACCCAGACGCCCGGTCCGAAGTACCAGGCATGCGCGAGGGTGCCCGGAATCAGGGCGGCCAGTACCTTGAGCATGACCGAGCGCACCGAGGTGTGCTGGGCGATGATGTGGGGAGAGCCGGTCATCACGAGTCTGGTGTCGGTGATCGGGTATCGGAGGGTTCGGCCGTGGATGCAAGCTGCTGGCGCCTGGCCTCGATGGCGGCGATCTCGCGTTGTTTGTCCGCCGGCAGGTCGTCGACGTTCTTCGGCCGGATACCGGCCTTGGCCTGTTTCGCCTTCTCGATGGCGGCGGCGAGCAGGGCCTTCTTGCGCGCGGCTTCCGGGTCGTCGGTGGCGACGGCGCCGCTGTCCATCCGTTCGCTCGCCTTCTTCGCCAGTTTTTCGGCCTTTTCCCGTTTTTCGCGTTCCAGGCGGAAGATGCGGAATTCATGCCGCTCGCGCGCCAGATCGGCAGCCTGTTTCTCGCGCTCGCGCGCCCAGATCTCGCTCTTGGCGAAGCGGTAATAGTCCACCAGGGGGATGTGGCTCGGACAGACGTAACTGCAGCAACCGCATTCGATGCAGTCGAACAGGCTGTAGCTCTGGGTCTTGCCGAAATCCCGGTGACGGGCGTACCAGTAGAGCTCGTAGGGCTGCAGCGCGGCGGGGCAGGCGCGCGCGCATTCGCCGCAGCGGATGCAGGGCATGGGGGCCGGCTTGGGCGGGAAGTGCTCTGCGTTCCTGACCAGCACACAGTTCACCGCCTTGGTGATGGGGGCTGAGGTGTCGTGCAGGTCGAAGCCCATCATGGGACCGCCGATGACCTCGCCGGTGGCGCCGGGCAGCTCACCCCCCGCTGCCCGGATCACGTCGGAGATCGGGCTGCCCAGCCGGACCTCCAGATTCCGGGGTGAGCCGACATGGCCGGTGACGGTGACCACGCGGCTCACGAGCGGCTCGCCCAGATAGACCGCGCGATAGAGGCTGTAGGCCGTGCCGACGTTGAACACCTGCACGCCGACGTCCGTGGTCAAGCCCTTGGAGGGGGTCTTGCGCCCGGTGAGGGTGTAGGTGAGCTGCTTGCCGCCGCCACCGGGATAGACCGTCGGCACCCCGACCACCTCCACGTCGCTACCCGCGGCCGCTTCGGCCATGCAGGCCAGCGCCTCGGGTTTGTTGTCCTCGATGCCCACCAGCACCTGTTCGGCGCCCAGCATGTGGCGCATGACGTGGGCACCCAAGAGGATCTCGCTGGCGCGCTCGCGCATCAGCATGTCGTCGCAGGTGATCCAAGGCTCGCATTCGGCCCCGTTCAGGATGAGGATGGGAATTTGCCGCTTGGCGCCGGGATTGAGCTTGATGAAGCTCGGGAAGACCGCACCGCCGAGTCCGGCCAAACCCATCTCGCGCAAGCGGTTGCGCAGGGCGCTGGGATCCATCCGATGCCAGTCCAGCGGCGCCAGGTCCACGGCACGGTCCTCGCCGTCCGCATCGATCACCACGCACAGGTCCATGAGCCCCGAGGGATGCGGGACCGGTCTGGGTTCCACCGCCACGACCCGTCCGGAGGTGGGGGCGTGCACGCCCACCGAGACATAACCCTCCGGCCGGCCGATGAGCTGGCCGCGCAACACCCGCTCGCCGATCTGCACCACGGCCCGCGCCGGCTCGCCGATGTGCTGACGCAGAGCGACCACGTAGCGGGGCAGCAGGGGCATCGCGGCGATGGGTCGACCCGTCGACACCGCCTTGTGCCCCTCGGGGTGCACGCCGCCCGGAAAGTCGTAGAGCCGACGCCCGCGCGCGCCGGCCGCCGGTGGGTTGCCTGTCCTCATCAAGCCGTCTTCCTGATCGAAACCACGGGATAACGCCACTTCCAGGTGACGACGTCCTCCTTGATCACCTCCATATGGATGCAGTCGACCGGGCAAGGTTGCACGCACAGCTCGCAGCCGGTGCACAGCTCGGGTACCACAGTGTGCATCTGCTTGGCGGCGCCGACGATGGCGTCCACCGGGCAGGCCTGGATGCACAGCGTGCAGCCGATGCACAGGTTCTCGTCGATCACCGCCACGCTCTTGGGTTTGTGCTCCAGGCCCTCGCCCAGGGGTTTGGGCTCCACCCCCAGCAGCTCGGCCAGGCGCCTGACTCCCTCTTCCCCACCGGGAGGGCAACGGTTGATGTCGGCCTCACCCTTGGAGATGGCCTCGGCATAGGGCTTGCACCCGGGAAAGCCGCACTGTCCGCACTGGGTCTGCGGCAGGATGGCATCGATCTTCTCGACCAGGGGGTCTTCCTCGACGCGGAAGCGGATCGACGCCCAACCGAGCACACCGCCCAGTACCAGGGCGAGGCCCGCCATCACCAGAACGGCCGCTAACATGGCGCGTCGCCCCGCCTCTGGCCGCCTGCCGCCCGCCGCATCATTTGATCAGCCCGGCAAAGCCCATGAAGGCCAGGCTCATGAGGCCGGCGCTGACCATGGCGATGCTGGTGCCACGGAAAGGGGCCGGCACGTCCGCCGCCTCCAGGCGCTCGCGCATGGCGGCGAACAGCACCAGCACCAGGGTGAAGCCCAGGGCCCCGCCCATGCCGAAGAAGAGCGAGGAGACGAAGTCGTGCCGCTCCTGCACGTTCAGTAGCGGAATACCCAGCACGGCGCAGTTGGTGGTGATCAGCGGCAGGTAGATGCCCAGCACGCGAAACAGCACCGGCGAGGTCTTCTTGATAAACATCTCGGTGAAACCGACGATGCCGGCGATCACGACGATGAATGACAGCGTGCGCAGGTAGAACAGCTCGCTGCCCAGCAGATAGGTGTCGATCAGATAACTGAGACCCGAGGCCAGGGTCAGCACAAAGGTGGTGGCCGCCCCCATGCCGATGGAGGTCTCGAGCTTGCGCGACACCCCCATGAACGGACACAGGCCGAGTATCTTGGCCATGACGATGTTGTTGACGAACACCGTGCCGATGAGGATGAGGAGGTAGTCTTGCATGGCGGGGCTGGGTTCGCCCGATTATGTGCGAGCCGCAGGCCGGCATACAACCCTGAGGACGCCGAAACTATTGGTTGCTGCAGGATGTCGGCACTCTGGAGAGCAAAAGCGTACCGGAATCCGTGCTCCTCACACGGCAGGGTCCGTGGGCCGGGCTTCGGCCAGACACGCAGGCACGGTCCGTAGGTCGGGCTTCAGCCCGACACCGAAAGCGTCGGAAAGCGTCGGACTAAAGTCCGACCTGCAAGTCCGACCTGCAAGTCCGACCTGCGCTGGGTTGGTCGTGATCGACACGGATTCAGGGTTATGTCTCGGTCGCTGGCTCCGGGCGCCTTGTCCTCCGCCCGTTCGTGACGCTTGTGCAGCATTTCTCAAGGCCGTCGCCGGCGCATCAGCAGCCAGCCATAGACCAGGGCGTTGATGAGCAGGGCCGCGAGGCCGATGGCGGTTTGTGTCTCCCTTGTCAGGCCCTCGGGGTAGATGGTCGAGAGCAGGTAGTGCTGCAGGAAGTCGCCTTCGTAGCCCTGTGCGCCGGCCAGCCGCAGATAGTGGTTCTCCAGCGGGGTGAGGGGGCAATACCAGCCCATCCATTCCACCGTCACTCCCCAGGCCACGCAGGGCAGATGCAGCCAGGCCAACCGCGGCCAGCGCAGCACGGCCAAACCGCCCAGGGCTACGAACAGGATGAAGGCGAGGTGGAGAAGGAGGACGAGGTTGGCCAGAAAGGCATAGGACATGGAGAGGCCACCCATCCCTCACCGCTCATGCCTTGGCGTGAATGTCGCGCGAGCGGCCACGCTGCGCCCCTCCCCATCCCTCACCCCCGACCCCTCCCCATCCCTCACCCCCGACCCCTCCCCATCCCTCACCCCCGACCCCTCCCCATCCCTCACCCCCGACCCCTCCCCCCGTGGGGGAGGGGAGGCTCGACCC
>CALHRD010000112.1 GCA_938038385.1 uncultured Burkholderiales bacterium | reverse complement strand
GCGCGAAGCTGGGCTGGCGGCCGCGCACCGCGTTCGCCGAACTGGTGGCCGAGATGGTGCGCGAGGACCTGAAGAGCGCCGAGCGCGACGAGCTGGTGAAAAAGCACGGCTACAAGGCCATGGAATATCACGAGTGAGCCTGTCCCGGACTTACCCTACTTATTGCCGGTACGACGAACATGCCGGCCGGTCCATATGTCCTATTATGATGTCTTGATGACTTTATGAGAGACATCAAGATGCGTACCACGCTCACAATCGAAGACACCCTGGCCAACCAGCTCAAACAGCGGGCGCTGGAAACGGGCAAACCCTTCAAGCAGGTGGTCAACGAAACCTTGCTGATGGGCTTGCAAAGCCAGAATGCACGCAAACCCAAGCCCTATCGTCTGCGGCCGGCCGCACTCGGAACACCCCTGCCCGGCGTCGATCTGGCCGGGGCGCTGCGGCTGGCCGACCAACTCGAGGACGAGGCCATCCGTGCCAAACTGGAGCAGCGCAAGTGATCCTGGTCGATGCCAACCTGCTGATCTATGCGGTCAACCAGGACCTGCCCCAGCACAGGAAGGCGCGAGACTGGCTGGAAGCGGCGCTGTCGGGTTCCACGGTGGTGGGCATCCCGCTGGTGTCGCTGCTGGCGTTCCTGCGTATCTGCACCAGCCCTCGAGTCTTCGCGCAACCCCTGACCCCGGAATCCGCCATTGCCTACATCGACGAGTGGCTTGGGCAGCCCGTCGTCCGGCTGGTCGTTCCGGGACCGGGACACTGGACCATCCTGCGCAACCTGCTGCTGCAAACGGGCATGTCCGGCAACCTGACCACCGATGCACATATTGCCGCCCTGGCCCTGGAGCAGGGCTACAGCATCCATTCGGCAGACAACGACTTTCGCCGTTTCCCGGGATTGAAGCACGTCAATCCGCTCGCAGGAGGCTGAACGACGTCCATGGATAAGCACGCCAGGATCTATGTCGCCGGCCACCGTGGTCTGGTCGGCAGCGCCCTGCTGCGCAACCTGCAGGCGATGGGTTACGCCAACCTCCTCACCCGCACCCATGCCGAGCTGGACCTCACCGACCAGGCCGTGGTCGAGGCCTTCTTCCAACGTGAGAAGCCCGAGTACGTCCTCCTCGCCGCGGCCCGCGTGGGTGGCATCCTGGCCAACAATACTTACCCGGCCGACTTCATCCGCGACAACCTGGCCATCCAGACCCACGTCATCCACGCCGCCTGGCAACACGGTGTGCAGCGCCTGCTCTTCCTCGGCTCCTCCTGCATCTACCCCAAGCACGCCCCGCAGCCGCTGCGCGAGGAACACCTGCTCACCGGCCCCCTGGAGCCCACCAACCGGCCCTATGCCATCGCCAAGATCGCCGGCATCGAGATGTGCTGGAGCTACAACCGGCAGTACGGCACGCGCTTCCTCGCCGTGATGCCCACCAATCTCTACGGCCCCGGCGACAACTACCACCCGCAGAACTCCCACGTCATCCCTGCGCTGATCCGCCGCTTCCACGAGGCCAAGCTCGTTCATGCGCCGAGCGTCACCGTGTGGGGCACCGGCACGCCGCGGCGCGAGTTCATGTACAGCGACGACATGGCCGACGCCTGCGTGTACCTCATGAACCTGCCGGACGATCGCTTCGTGCCGCTTCTGGGCCAGGACCGCAACGACGGACTGGCGCCGCTGGTGAACATCGGCGTGGGCCACGACCTCAGCATCCGCGAGCTGGCCGAGGCGGTGGCTGCCACCGTGGGCTACGCGGGCAGACTGGAATTCGACCCCCGCAAACCCGACGGCACCCCCAGGAAGCTCATGAACGTGGACCGGCTCGACGCCCTGGGCTGGAAGGCCAAGACGGACCTGCGCGAAGGGCTGGCGCTGGCCTATCGGGATTTCCTCGCCAGAACCGGGGCCGACGGGATGCCGGCGACCGGCGTCTAGCCCGTCCAGCGAGCCGACGGGTTCGGTCCAGGGCGGAATCCCGACAAAGGGCGACGTTCGACATTGACGACGCCCGTCATGTACAGCTAATGTACATAGACACAGCAAAACCGGAGCCCAAGCCATGCCCGCCGCCGTCGAACGTATCGTCGTGCAGACCACCCCCCAAGACAAACAGGCCATCGTCGAAAAGGCGAGGAGGCTCGACATCCCCATCTCAGAGCTCATGCGCCGCGGCGCCTTTGCCTACGACGCCGGACAGACCGACGCCGAGCTTGCCGCTTTGGCCGAAACCGCCCAGGCCGCCGCGGAACGCGCCGGTGCCGCCATCGACGACGCCCTCGCCTTCATCGAGGCCAGCAACCGGCGCATCGCCGAGATGGAGGCCGCCGCACGGCAGGCAGGCGGCCGGGAGGCGGCCTGATGGGCATGACCGAAAAGGTCTGGGGGGCGCTGACCGCCATGATCAAGCTGGAAGACAAGGTCAACCGCCAGGCCGAGGCCATGAAGCAGCAGCAACAGAAGATCGAAGACCTCACCGGCCGCGTCATCCGCCTGGAGGCACAGCTCGAACTGCTCACCGCCGCCGCGCTCACCCGTCGGCTCAAGTAGGCGCCGGTAACGCCGCCGCGAAGTTCGCGCGGCGACCGGGGGCTGCAGGCGCCGCCATCCCTCAGCCTGCCGCTGGCCTTGCTCATGCCTCAGGCGGTCCGATGAGCCGCAAGCCGAAACATGCAGTCATCGACCATCGGCACGAGGCAGGCAAGCGGACCGGGCCGCAGACGCCCCCGGAAACGACACCCACCCCCCCCTTGCAGGTCGGACTCTGGTGCGACGGGTTGGGTGTCGGGCTGAAGCGCGACTTACAAGGCGATCGGCAGCATCGACACGGATTCAGGAAAGAGATAGGCGAGCATCCGAAAACGAGCCGAAGGCGAAGTTTCGGCGCAGGCTGACGTGAGCGCAGCGAACGTCAAGCGAGGCGAAAGCCGGGCGGCCGAAGCCAACACGCGCAACGCAAGCCGCGCCCGACGTTTCCTTGTGTCTCGGTCGCTGCGCCCCGTCCTCCCTGGCCTCTGGCTGCTCGCGACAGTTTTTCGAGGCGCAATCCAGATAATCCGAGCCGGTACACTGTCTCAAGCGCGTAACCTGCCCAATGTACAATCACCGACTCGCTTGACCCGCCCCACTCCCACGCCGATAGTTCGTCCATGAACCCCTCACAGTCGCCTGCCTGCTCGTCATTCTTCCCGACCGGGTTGTCGACGGCTTCGCGCTTGCCATCAGCCGGCGACACGTCCCATCCGATGACCCGGCCAAGACCAGTGGGCAGCTCGAAGAATCGACCGCGCGACCCGGTTGCGGCATCGGGGGTGCTCGCCCCCTCGTCTAACTGGTACCTGAATCCGTGTCGATCTCGACCAACCCGGTGTAGGTCGGACTTCAGTCCGACGCTTTGGGTGTCGGGCTAACGGACATGGCCAAAGCCACCCCAGAGGATGAAAGCGGCCATGTCCGTTCCCCCACCCCCAGCCCCTCCGGCCCTCTCTCCCGGCCTCTCTCCCCCAGGGAGAGAGGTGGGTCGAGCTCCCTCCCCCTCGGGGGGAGGGGTCGGGGGTGAGGGATGGGGAGGGGAGCTTCGTGAGCCGGCTGCGTCGACTTTCACGCTAAAGCCCGACCCACGGACCATGCCGCGTGAGGACCACGGATTCAGGACTCAAATCTGACCGGAGCATCTGCCCATGAAGATTGACTGCAAACCGGAAAGATTGTCCACGAGCTGATGCAGCACGAGCGAGACAACCATGAACACCTCCACCCTGACCCTGTTCAACCCCAGACACCTCCTCATCGGCCTGGCTATGCTCGCCGCCGCCGGCCTGGCCATTGCCCTCACCCCGCGGGCGAAGATCGCCGACCAGGGGCCGCGTGTCTCTCTGGAGAGCATGATTCCCAAAGCGTTCGGGGATTGGCGGGTGGATGAAAGCATCGT
>CALHRD010000111.1 GCA_938038385.1 uncultured Burkholderiales bacterium | reverse complement strand
TCAGGAAATACTCGAAACTGGTCACCGGTCGGTGCAGTCACGCTCAATCCCGAGCGAGACGCTGTCATCCGTGACCTCCAGGCTGAAAATAAAACACAGTTGGCTGCATCAATCAGGCGACAACTATCTTGACCTGCTCCGCCCCTGGGTGAGTGCGAACGAAGGCAAAATCGTCAGCATGATCAGGCTGTTGCGAAACGAATCAAGCGATCAACAGCGGTTTTGGGGTTAAACCAGTGTCTCAAAATCGGGGACCCCTGTAGGGTCAATGAGCACTGCTGCGGGTTGCTACGGACCGTCAGCTCCCAAGGAGGCGACGCGCCAAGAGCGACTGCATATCCTGCCGGCCGTCGGCGATCACATAGATGAAGACCTCCTGCGCCATGATACGGTAGATCACGCGATAGGGCTTGAAAGCGGTCTGACGGTAATCCCGGATGCCAAGGGCCACCAGTTCCTTGGGGTAGGTGCCACGCTCGGGAAAAGCCGATAGGCTCTCGACGACATCCAGTAACCGATCCAGCACGTAGTCGGCATTGGCCTTGCAATCGAATTCCGCGATGTAGTCGTAGATCGATTCCAGATCCTGCTCGGCCCCTGCGGTCAGCAAGACTTCGTATTCCCGCCCCGCCATTACCTGGCTGCCGGTTTGGCCCGCAATCTTGCGACGACCTCGACCACGGGCTTGACCTTGCCGGCTTCGATCTCCGCGTTGCCGAGCGCGAGAATTTTCAACAACGCCAGCGTTTCCTGCGTTTCTTCATAGGAGGCGACATCCTGAATGACTGCCTTGGCCTCCCCGTTCTGGGTGATGACCAGCGGCTGCCGCTCCTCAGTCAATCGGGCCAGGACTTCGGCGGCGTTCGCCTTGAGGTAACTGATGGGTTTGATTTGCAATGAGTAGCGCATGACCTGACTTTCTGATTCAATAAAGACTTTATATAGTCTTTATTTGGTCTCATCACAAGCATTTGTATGAGTCCAGTCCCCTTGGCACTTGGGTTGATGTTGGAGGAGAAAGGATAGCGGGAGCGCTGGCCGAGGCAATGGTGGGGTCTGATTGACCAGGCAACAAAAATCCGTGCTTTACGCTCCCTCGCCTAGCCTCATGTTATGTCTCGCGGCTCGCGCTCCGGGTGCATGGCGGCTGTTTCCCACTCGCTGGGTCATGCAGAGCTTCCTGAGCATGAAAGTCGGCGCAGTCGACTCTCGCTGCTCCCTTCTCCCACCGGGAGAGGGCAGTAAGGTGAGGGACGGACATGACCGCTTTCATCTCCTGGAGGGGGCCATGTTCGTCCGCGTGGGGCGAGGTATCCGGTCGGTCCGCCCACGTGGCTGACGAGCAGCCGGTGCATGGCCCGCGTGCAGGCGATATAGAGCAGTTGACGGTCAATGTCGGATCGGTAGTTTTCGGCATCGGCCTGCGGGACGATGACCTGGTCGAACTCCAACCCCTTGGCCAGATGCGCGCAGCACACCAGCACGCCGGCAGTGAAGACGTCGCTGTGGGCATCGAGCAGATTTAGCCCCTGGGCCTCGCCATCGAGCGCTTTATACAACCGTTCGGCTTGTTTTTGGGTCTTGCAGACGATACCCAGGGCGGTATACCCGGAGGCCCGGAAGGCAGCAATCTCGGCACAGATCAGGTCGATTTGCGCGCGCTGGTTTTTGCAGGCGATGATACGGGGTTCCTCGCCGTGGCGTTCGAGGGCGACGAAGTCAGGGTTGGGGATGATGCGCTGGGCGAACTGGGCGATCTCCCAGGTGGAGCGGTAGCTCTTGTTCAGGCGCACGCACTCGCCTTGGCCTAAAGCGGCACGGATCGTTTCGGCGGTGGACCCGGTGATGGGGTTCACCGACTGGTTGGCGTCGCCCAGGATGGTCTTTTTGCAAGGGAACAGCCGGGCCAGCACCGCGTACTGCACCGGCGTGTAGTCCTGCATTTCGTCCACCACCAGATGTTTTACCTGGCGGTGGTGGCGGGGCAGGCCCTCCAGCCGGCTTTTCAGATGGATGAGCGGGAAGACGTCGGCATATTCGAGCCGGCCGCCCTTGGCTGGCCTGAACAGATCGGGGCATCCCAGCCAGTCGAAGAATTGCTTGTAGGTCTCGCGCAGGGTGGCGCTCCGGTACATGCCTCGGAGCGCCTCCTTGAGCGTGCGCCGCTCTTCGGGCGTGAGGTCGTGGTGGTAGTGGATGCCGATGTTCTGCTCCACCGCCGCGGCCAGACGCTCCAGACGTACCTTGGCCGGCTGCGTCCGGTGCTTGGCCCAGGTCTCCGCCAGATACCAGGCCGGCACCAGGCGGCGGCCGAGCCAGAGGTCGGTGGGCGAGAAACGCTTGGCCTCCACATGCTCGGCGTATTCATCCAGACGCTTGATGAGGTCCAGGCTGGACTTGAAGCGCAGGCGTGCGGCCAGCCCCTCGTCGCCGCCTTCCACCAGCAGGGCCGCCTGCTCGAAGAAGGTCTGGAACTTGTACTTGTAGTCCAGCAACTCGTCGGCCAGGGCCTCCATTTGGGTTTCGGCCACGCGCTCCTCACCCAGTTCCGGCAGCACGTTGGCGATGTAATCCGCGAACACCCGGTTGGGCGAGACAATGAGGATGTCCTTGGAACTCAGGCTGTCCTTGAAGCGGTAGAGCAGGAAGGCGATACGGTGCAGGGCGATGGAAGTCTTGCCGGAACCGGCCACGCCTTGAATGATCAGCGTATCCGCCGCCTCGTTGCGGATGATGGCATTCTGGTCGCGCTGGATGGTGGCGACGATGTCCTTCATACGGGCGTTGGTGGCCTGGCTCAGGGTCTTCTGCAGCACCTCGTCGAGGATGGGAAGCGCGCTGTCCAGCATGAACTCCATCACCCCATCGCGGATGCGGAACTGGCGCTTCAAAGTGATCTCGCCGCTCACCGCGCCGGCCGGCGAGACATAACGCGCCGGCCCCAGTTCGTAGTCGTAGAACAGGCCGGCGATGGGCGCGCGCCAGTCGTAGATCAGGGTCTTCCTGGACGCCTCGTCCTCGAAGCCGTGCACGCCGACATAGACGTCCATGGGTTTGTCTTCACCGGCGCGCTGGAAATCGACACGGCCGAAATAGGGCACGGCGAGCAGTTTGTGTAGCCGCTTCCTGCGCGCCAGCAGGGCCTCGCCGGCATCGAGGGCCTGTTCGATGGATTGCCTTGTGCCGATCTTTTCCACGTGGTCCATCTCGGCCCGGTGCTCCCAGAGGTAGTCCTTCTGCCGCTGGATGTCGCGGGCGTAGTCGTCCAGGCGCGTCTCGATGCGCTCCAGCGCGGCGCGCAGGGCCGCCAGCACGTTTTGCAGGTGGGTGCGTTCTTCGGTGTCCGGGGTCATGGGATGGGCAATGCGGGCCGATTCGACTGCAGAGTTTCACCAAGATGCCGCGCGCGGTCAAAATACCCGTCTTTCGACACGGGGGCTGAAATTGACTGATTTTCTTGACCTGGATGCCGCGCGCCGGCGCCTGTCGGCGGAGCGCAGCCGGCTCGAACAGGCACTGGCCGAGTGCCGGACTGGCGCCGCCACGGTACAGCTCGACCAGTCCAGCGTCGGGCGGCTGTCGCGCATGGATGCCATGCAGCAGCAGGCCATGGCACAGAGCATGCTGGCCCGCACCGAGCGGCGCATGCGCATGCTGGACGCGGCCCTGGCGCGCATCGCCGCAGGCACCTACGGTCTGTGCTGCGAATGCGGCGGCGGGATCGAGCCGGAACGGCTGGCCGCCGATCCGGCCGTGGTTTTCTGCGGCGAATGCGGCCGCAATCGGTGATTCGGCCTTCGCCCGTATCGGGTAGAATTGCGCCCTTTCCGCTCCCGCGCCTCACGTTTTTGCCCTTGAGAGGTGGTTTCGCCGCGAGCCGGCGACATCCGGCGCGCAACCGCTGTGATGTCCACGCGCGGCGGAGCTGACCCATACCCGCGCCGGGATTGACTCGCGACCGCGCGTCGCGGACCGGGTTCACCCATCGAGCAACGCAAAATGAAATCGCTCCGCCAGGACTGGTTGTCCAACATCCGCAACGATCTGCTCGCCGGCCTCGTAGTGGCCCTGGCGCTGATCCCCGAGGCGATCGCCTTTTCCATCATCGCCGGCGTCGATCCCAAGGTGGGGCTGTATGCCTCGTTCTGCATCGCCACGGTGATCGCCTTCGCCGGCGGCCGAGCGGGTATGGTCTCCGGCGCCACCGGCGCCATGGCCCTGTTGATGGTGACCCTGGTCAAGGAGCACGGCCTGCAATACCTGCTGGCGGCAACGTTGCTGACCGGTGTGTTGCAGATCATCGCCGGTTGGCTGCGTCTGGGCTCGCTGATGCGCTTCGTCGGCCGCGCGGTGATCATCGGCTTCGTCAACGCCCTGGCCATTCTGATCTTCCTGGCCCAGTTGCCGGAACTGACCAACGTCACTTGGGTGGTCTACGCCATGGTGGCGGGGGGTCTGGCCATCATCTATCTGTTTCCCTACGTCACCAAGGCGGTGCCCTCGCCGCTGGTGGCCATCGTCGTGCTCACAGCGGTGGCGATCTTCCTGGGGTTGGACATCCGCACCGTTGGCGACATGGGCGAGCTGCCGGACAGCCTGCCGGTATTCCTGTTTCCGGATGTGCCGCTGACCTGGGAAACGCTCACCATCATCTTCCCGGTCTCGGCCACCCTCGCCGTGGTCGGTTTGCTGGAATCGATGATGACCGCCTCCATCGTCGATGAACTGACCGATACCAACAGCAACAAGAACCGCGAATGCGTGGGCCAGGGCGTGGCCAACATCGCCTCCGGCTTTTTGGGCGGCATGGCCGGCTGCGCCATGATCG
>CALHRD010000110.1 GCA_938038385.1 uncultured Burkholderiales bacterium | reverse complement strand
GGAGCGCGAGGCAGTTCGGGCGGTTGGGAGGAGGCCATAGCCGTGCCTATGGCCGACGAGCAAGCGCACGAAATGGCCGCGCTTCGACCGCCAGGGCGCGCGTAGGCCCGTAGGGCCGCCTAATGGACAATCTGGGTTCATGGCAACGGTGCACACCGCCCATGATGCAGAGCCTTTCCTACTGGCGCCTGTCGGGCTTCTATTTCTTTTACTTTGCCTTCATCGGCGCGATGGCGCCCTACTGGGGACTGTATCTAAAGTCCCTGGGTTTCGCCGCCTTCCAGATCGGCGTGCTCATGTCCCTGCTGCAGGTCATGCGCATGTTCGCGCCCAACGTCTGGGGGCACATCGCCGACCGCACCGGGCGGCGCGTGGCCATCGTCCAGACCGCCGCCCTGGTCTGCCTGATCGCCTATGTGGGCGTCTTCTTCGGCCAGTCCTTCTGGTGGATGTTCACGGTGATGAGCCTGATCAGCTTCTTCTGGAGCGCGCCGCTGCCGCTGGTCGAGGCGACCACGCTCACCCATCTGGGTGAGCGCACCGACCGCTACGGCCGCATCCGCCTGTGGGGGTCGATCGGCTTCATCCTGGTGGTGGTGGGGCTGGGCGCGGCCCTGGACCACTACCCGATCGAATTGGTGCCCTGGGTGGTGCTGGGGCTACTCGTCGGCATCTGGCTCGCCAGCCGGCTCATCCCCGAGGTGGCGCTCGCCCACGCCGAGCACGAACACACGCCGCTCGGTCAGGTGTTGCGCCGGCCCCAGGTCTGGGCCCTGCTGGCGGCAGCCATCCTCATGGCCGCGGCCCATGGCCCCTATTACACCTTCTTCACCATCCACCTGGTCGAGGCCGGCTACAGCAAGGCCGTCGCCGGCTGGATGTGGGCCCTGGGCGTGCTCTGCGAGATCGGCGTCTTCCTGGTGTTGCCGCGTATGCTGCGGCATGTGCGGGTGGAGACCGTCTTTCTGCTCACCCTTCTGGTGGCCGCCCTGCGCTTCCTGATGATCGCCTGGTGGGTGGACGTCCTGCCCCTGCTGCTCCTCGCCCAGGCCCTGCATGCGCTGTCCTTCGGCGCTTATCACGCCTGCGCCATGGCCTTGGTGCACCATCATTTCCGCGGCCGCATCCAGGCCCGCGGCCAGGCCCTCTACAACAGCCTGGCCTTCGGCGTCGGCGGCACGGCCGGCAGCCTCTATGCCGGCGCCGCCTGGGACGGGCTGGGCGCGGCGTGGTCGTTCACCCTGGGCGCGGGGCTGGCCGCCCTGGCGGCGACGGTGTTCGCCTGGCGCGGCTGGCGTGTGCCCGCGCACTCATCGCTATAAAGATACCGTCAAGGCGAGTCGCGGTCGCAACAGCCGAAGCGGGTCCAGGCAGGTGGAGGCAGGGCGGCCAAGCGCAGATCCTATCGAGCGGCCGCGCACCTGCCGGAAGACGGCGTTCTGGATGTAAAATGGAACATTGGATCCGATCAGCAATGCCTATGCCCCCCCGCACCCTCTACGACAAGCTCTGGGACGCCCATGTGGTGCACGTCGAGCCCGACGGCACGACCCTGCTCTACATCGACCGCCACCTGGTGCACGAGGTGACCAGCCCGCAGGCCTTCGAGGGTCTGAAGCTGGCCGGGCGCAAGCCCTGGCGCACGGACAGCGTCCTGGCGGTGCCCGATCACAACGTCCCGACCGCGCATCGGGAGCAGGGCATCGCCGACCCGGTCTCGCGCCTGCAGGTGGAGACCCTGGATGCCAACTGTCGGGAGTTCCATCTGACCGAGTTCCCCATGCAGGACCGCCGCCAGGGCATCGTGCACGTCATCGGCCCGGAGCAGGGCTTCACCCAGCCGGGCATGACCATCGTCTGCGGCGACTCGCACACCAGCACGCACGGGGCCTTCGCGGCGCTCGCCTTCGGCATCGGCACCTCGGAGGTGGAGCATGTGCTTGCCACCCAGTGCCTGTGGCAGAAGAAGTCCAGGAGCATGCTCATCAGGGTGGAAGGCGAGCTGGGTCGAGGGGTGACGGCCAAGGACGTCGCCCTGGCAGTCATCGGTCGCATCGGCACGGCCGGTGGCACCGGCTACGCCATCGAATTCGGGGGCAGTACGATTCGTGGTCTGTCCATGGAGGGGCGCATGACCCTGTGCAACATGGCCATCGAGGCCGGGGCGCGGGCGGGCATGGTGGCTGTGGACGACAAGACCGTCGATTACCTGCGCGGCCGCCCCTATGCACCACAGGGGCAGATGTGGGCGCGGGCGGAGGCCTACTGGCGCACCCTGGTGTCCGACCCCGATGCGGCCTTCGATGCGGTCGTCGAGATCGACGCCGCCGACATCGTGCCGCAGGTGACTTGGGGTACCTCGCCAGAGATGGTCGCTCCGGTGGGCGCGCATGTGCCCGATCCGGCCCAGGCGCCCAACAGTGTCAAGAAAGCCGACTGGGAACGGGCCCTGCACTACATGGGCCTGTCGCCGCACACGCCGATCTCCGGGATCCACGTCGACAAGGTGTTCATCGGCTCCTGCACCAATTCCCGCATCGAGGACCTGCGCGAGGCGGCGGCGGTGGTGCGCGGCAGGAAGGTGGCCGCCAATGTCAAACTCGCCATGGTGGTGCCGGGCTCTGGCCTGGTGAAGGCGCAGGCCGAGGCAGAAGGGCTGGACCGGGTGTTCCGCGAGGCCGGCTTCGAGTGGCGCGATCCTGGGTGCTCCATGTGTCTGGCGATGAACGCCGACCGTCTGGAGCCTGGCGAGCGCTGCGCTTCCACGTCCAACCGCAACTTCGAAGGGCGGCAGGGACAGGGCGGACGCACGCATCTGGTCAGTCCGGCCATGGCTGCCGCTGCGGCGGTGTTCGGCCATTTCGTCGATGTACGCAATCTGCAGTGAGGTGACGGCATGACCCCGAGAAACATGATCATCCTGGGTGTGGTGAAGGTGTTGCTGATCGCCCTGGCCATCGGCGTGGTGTTCAGCATCTACGGCTGCAATACCGTGCGCGGCGTCGGCCAGGACATCGAGAAGGCCGGCGAGGCCATCCAGAGATCCACGCGATGAAGCCGTTCACGCGGCATGACGGCCTGGTGGCGCCGCTGGACCGGGCGAACGTCGACACCGACGCCATCATTCCCAAGCAGTTCCTCAAGTCCATCAGGCGCAGCGGTTTCGGCCCCAATCTGTTCGACGAGTGGCGCTACCTGGACCGCGGCGAGCCGGGACAGGACTGCTCGAAGCGGCCGCTGAACCCCGACTTCGTGCTCAATCAGCCGCGCTACCAGGGGGCGAGCATCCTGCTCGCGCGCGAGAATTTCGGCTGCGGCTCCTCGCGCGAGCACGCACCCTGGGCCCTGGAGGACTATGGCTTCAGGGCGATCATCGCCCCGTCCTTCGCCGACATCTTCTTCAACAACTGTTTCAAGAACGGCCTGCTGCCCATCGTGTTGCCGGCCGGTACGGTGGACCGGCTGTTCCGGGAGACTGCGGCGAACGAGGGCTATCGGCTCAGCATAGATCTGGCCGAGCAGACCGTGACCACCCCGACGGGCGAGTCCTTCCATTTCGACGTGGACGCCGAGCGCAAGCACCGGCTGATGCACGGCCTGGACGACATCGGCATCACGCTCGCGCAAGTGGACGCCATCCGCGCCTACGAGGCACGGCGCCGCCAGGAGGTGCCGTGGTTGTTTTAGCGTGAAAGTCGGTGCAGTCGGCTCACGAAGCTCCCCTCCCCATCCCTCACCCCCGACCCCTCCCCCCGAGGGGGAGGGGAGGCTCGACCCACCTCTCTCCCTGGGGGAGAGAGGCTGGGAGAGAGGGCCGGAGGGGCTTAAGGCGAGGGAACGGACATGGCTGCTTTCACCCTCTGGGGTGGCTTTGGCCATGTCCGTCAGCCCTGGGCATGGCTCCTGCTCGAGCCAGATGTGTCGCCCTGAAGGGCGACCTACAGGTGATGTACAGGTGATGATGTGGAGATGGGTTCATGAAAATCGCAGTGCTGCCGGGTGACGGCATCGGCCCGGAGATCGTCGCCCAGGCCATGAAGGTGCTGGACGCGCTCAGGCGCGACGGTCTCAAGATCGAGACCGAGCAGGCCGCCATCGGCGGCGCCGGCTATGATGCGGCGGGCGACCCGCTGCCCGAGGCCACGCTCGGGCTCGCGCGTGCGGCCGATGCCGTGTTGCTCGGCGCCGTCGGCGGGCCGCAGTACGACCGCCTGGAGCGTCCGCTGCGCCCGGAGCGCGGCTTGCTGCGCATCCGCAAGGAACTGAACCTGTTCGCCAACCTGCGCCCGGCCTTGCTCTATCCGGAACTGGCCGGGGCCTCGACGCTCAAGCCGGAGGTGGTGGCGGGGCTGGACATCCTGATCGTGCGTGAGCTCACGGGGGATGTCTATTTCGGCCAGCCGCGCGGCATCGAGGTCAGAAACGGCGAGCGGGTCGGCTTCAACACCATGATCTACACCGAGTCGGAGATCCGCCGTGTGGCGCACGTCGCCTTCGGCATCGCCATGAAGCGGGGCAAAAAGCTCTGTTCCGTGGAAAAGGCCAATGTCCTGGAATGCTCGGAATTGTGGCGCGACGTGGTGGCCGAGGTGGCCAGGGACTACCCCGAGGTCGAACTGTCCAGCATGTACGTCGACAACGCCGCCATGCAGCTGGTGCGCAATCCCAAGCAGTTCGACGTCATCGTCACCGGCAACATCTTCGGCGACATCCTGTCCGACGAGGCCTCCATGCTCTCCGGCTCCATCGGCATGCTGCCGTCGGCCTCGCTGGATGCACGCAACAAGGGCCTGTACGAGCCCATCCACGGTTCCGCCCCGGACATCGCCGGGCGCGATCTGGCCAATCCGCTCGCCACCATCCTGTCGCTGGCGATGATGTTCAAGTACACCTTCGGCGACGAGGCCACGGCCGAGCGCATCGACAATGCGGTGAAGAAGGTCATCGCGCAGGGTTACCGCACCGGCGACATCTGGACCGAGGGCTGCAAGCGCGTGTCCTGCAGCCAGATGGGCGACGCTGTGGTGGCGGCGATGTAGATCTATTCATCCATCCAGGAAACGACCATGAAAAGAGTAGGACTGATCGGCTGGCGCGGCATGGTGGGGTCGGTGCTGATGGCCCGGATGCGCGAGGCGCGCGACTTCGACCTGATCGAGCCGGTGTTTTTCACCACCTCCAACCCGGGCGGCAGGGGGCCGGACATCGGCCGCGAGGTGCCGCCGCTCAAGGACGCCATGTCCATCGACGAACTCAAGGCGATGGACATCATCATTACCTGTCAGGGCGGCGACTACACCAAGGACGTCTATCCCCGGTTGCGCCAGGCGGGCTGGAGCGGCTATTGGATCGATGCCGCCTCGACCCTGCGCATGCAGGACGAGGCCATCATCATCCTCGACCCCGTCAACCTGAACGTCATCAAGGAAGGACTCGCGCGCGGGGTCAAGACCTACGTGGGCGGCAACTGTACCGTGTCGCTCATGCTCATGGCCATCGGCGGGCTATTCGAGGCGGGTCTGGTGGAGTGGGTGAGCCCCATGACCTACCAGGCCGCCTCGGGCGCCGGCGCGCGCAACATGCGCGAGCTCATCGAGCAGATGGGAGCCATCCACGCCGAGGTGCGCGACCTGCTCGACGATCCCGCCGCGGCCATTCTGGAGATCGACCGCAAGGTCACCGACTTCCTGCGCTCGGACCGCTATCCGCTGGAGGCCTGGCCGGTGCCGCTCGCCGCCAGCCTGATCCCATGGATCGACGTGCAACTCGAGTCCGGGCAAAGCAAGGAGGAGTGGAAGGCGCAGGTCGAGGCGAACAAGATCCTTGGCCGATCTGACAAGCCGATCCCCATCGATGGCCTGTGCGTGCGTGTGGGCGCCATGCGCTGCCACAGCCAGGCCCTGACCATCAAACTAACCAGGGACGTGCCGCTCGACGACATCCACGGCCTCATCGCCGCACACAACGCCTGGGTCAGGGTGGTGCCCAACGACCGCCAGATCACCATGGAAGAGCTCACGCCAGCCGCGGTCACCGGCACGCTCACGGTGCCGGTCGGGCGCATGCGCAAGCTCAACATGGGGCCGCAGTACCTGTCCGCCTTCACCGTCGGCGACCAGCTCCTCTGGGGGGCGGCCGAACCGCTGCGGCGCATGCTGCGCATCCTGCTCGAGGACTGAGTCTGGTGACCGTGGGCTCTCGGCGCATCGCCATCGTCGGGGCGGACGACCCCGTCGGCGAGGCGCTGCTCCAGGAGCTGTCGGAGTTACCCCAGGCGCCGGGATCGATCGTTCCCGTGACCCTGGACGAGCCAGAGGGCTGTGTCCGCTATGGCGATGAGGACTTGCCCTGCCACAGCCATGCTGACGTCGACTGGTCAGCGGTGAGTGTTGCGATCATCGCCGCGCGCGGCCCTGCCGCGGCCAGGCTGGCTCATGACCTGCTCGGCAGCGGATGTCGGGTGCTGGCCGTGAGCGGTCTGATAACCCCGCAGGCCGACATGCCGCTGACCGAGGTGCGCGCTGCACCTGCCGAGGCCATCATCCGGGTCGTCAGGCCACTCCTGGGCGGTGCAGGCCTGCGCAGTCTGAATGGCTTCATCGGACTGCCGGTGGGCGCGAGAGGACGCGCCGGCGTTGAAGATCTGGTACGGCAATCGCGCGCCCTGTTCGCCATGGAATCGGTCGAACCCGAGGCATTCCCTGTCCAGATCGCCTTCAACCTGCTGCCCCAAGTGGGGGAGATCGACGAGGACGGTGACAGCGCACTGGAAAGCGGCCTCTGCCGATCACTCCGAGGATACTGGGGCGAGGGCTTGATGACGCAATTTACGGCCGCCTGGATGCCGACTTTCCATGGCGGTGTCGTTGCCCTGCATGGTCGTAGCGAGCGCAGCCTGGATATGCAGGGGGTGCAGGCCCGGCTGGCGCAGGTACCCGGGGTGCTGGTCATGAATGAGCCCGAGCTCGGTGCAGCACCCACGCCCGCCACCGACGGCGTCGACAGCACGGATGTGGTGCTTGGCCGTCTCAGGCTGGATGATGCCGATGGCCTGTATTTCTCGGTCTGGCTGACCTACGATCACCCCCGTCTGGAGGCGCTGCAACTGCGTCTGGCTCTGGAAAAATTGATTGAATCCGGTTTGAATTAAAGATACCGTAAGAAAAGTCGTTAAATACTGTGCCTAAGCCTATGAGGGCTCGTTAAAAATTTTCCGTTCCAGGCCACTCGGCACATATTCGGGATAACTTAAGCGTAGGGCGGAGAGATGCGAAAACATTTGCAAATCAGTGGGCTGTTGAGTGCGCTCCTGCTCGCCTCAGGGGTCGAGGCGGCGGGTCTGGGCAAGCTGTCCATACAGTCCGCACTGGGTCAACCGTTGCGGGCCGAGATCGAGCTGGTCGCCGTTCAGCGCGACGAGCTGGGCTCGATCAATGCAAGACTGGCCAGTGCCGAGGCATTCCGCCAGGCCCGCATGGAACGCGCCGAGACGCTGAACAATCTGCGCTTCGAGGTCGAGCAGCGGCCCAACGGTCAGCCGGTCATCAAGATCACCTCTGCCGCCCCGGTCAACGACCCCTTCCTCGACATGCTCATCGAGCTGAACTGGAGCACCGGGCGCCTGATACGCGAATACACCCTGCTCCTGGACCCCCCTTCCGAAGTGCGTCCCAAGGCCGAGACGCCCCCGCCGGCGCCACCCGCTGTCAGCACCAGGGCCGATCGGGAGCAGGCGACCCGCCCTGCAGCCACTGCCCGGCCCGCGGCAGCCCGGCCCGCGGAGAGCATGCGCTACGGACCGGTCAAGGCGGGCGAAACCCTGCACGCCATCGCCAGCAGGACCAAACCCGCCGATGTCACCCTGGATCAGATGATGCTCGGCATCTACCAGCAGAACAATGCCGCCTTCCAGGGCAACAACATGAACCGCCTCAAACGCGGGGCGGTGCTCGACCTGCCCGACCGGGACACCGCCATGCGGGTGGACCCCGCCCGCGCAAGCCGGGAGGTGCGCATGCAGGCCGAGGCCTGGAACGCGTACCGGTCGCGTCTCGCCGACGCGGCCACCGCCAGGGCAGCCGGTGCGGCGCCCGAAGCGACGGCAGGCAGGGTCATACCCGCGCCGGAACGCAGGGAGGTGGCCCCGGCGGCCACGGCCGAAGATGTCCTCAGGCTCTCCAAGGGCGAGCCGGGTGCAGCCAAGGCCATGGAGAAGATCCAATCCCTGGAGGAAGAACTCGCCGCCAAGGGCCGCGCCCTGCTGGAGGCCCAGGAGCGCGTGGCCCAGCTCGAGCGTACCGTGAAGGACATGCAGAGGCTGCTGGAGCTGAAGACGGCCGAACCGCCGGTGGCCGCACCACCGGTCGAGCCTGCGGCCCCCGTTGCCCCCTCGCCAGCACCCGAGGCGGCAGCACCCACCCCCGCGCCCAAGGCCGCCGCCCAACCGGCGGCCGTGCCCGCGCCGCTGCCGACGCCTGAGCCGGGTCCCAGCTGGCTGTCAACCTTCATCAGCAACCCCCTCTACATCGGCGGGATCGTCGCCGCCGTGCTGCTATCCTTCCTGTTGTGGATGATGATGGTGGGCACCCGGCGACGGAAGGGTCTGACCAATTTCGAAGACAGCATCATGACCGGCGGCGAGTTCAAGAACGAGGCCGTGTTCACCGCCGGCACCGGGGTCGCGGGCACACCCACCGGCGGCAGTGCCCTGATGACCGATTTCAGCCGGCTCGGCCTTGGGGCCATCGACGCGCACGAGGTCGACCCCATCGCCGAGGCCGAGGTCTACATGGCTTACGGCCGGGACACCCAGGCCGAGGAGATCCTCAAGGAGGCCCTGGCCAAGGATCCCAACCGGCATGAGATTTCGCTGAAGCTGCTGGAGATCTATGCCGCCCGCAAGGACACGGTGGCCTTCGAGACCCAGGCCAGCGAACTCTATGCCAGCCTCGGTGGCCAGCCTACGGAGGTGTGGATGAAGGCGGCCGAGATGGGCCGCGGCATCGATCCGGGCAATCCCCTGTATCGCGTGACGCCCGGCGTGGCCGGCCCGGCAACGGTGGCCGCCGGCACAGCCGCCGCGGCCGCCACCATGGCGGCGGCGAATGCGCCGTCGGAGTCTGCGCCCGGGGAGGGGCTGACCGATCTGGGCCTGCTATCGGACGTCTCGGAAACGCCGGCCGAGATCACCTCGGACGTCGAAGCGCTCATGGATTACGAGGCTACGCCGGTGATGGCCGGGGAGCCCTCTGCTGTCGAGGCACTCGATCTGGGCGGACTCGGTGCGCCGGCAGCCGAGCCGGAAATGCCGCATGACGACCTGGGCGTGCTGGAGATGGACTCGCCCGGCCATGACATGGCCGTGGAACCGGAACAGCTTGCCGTGGTGGAGGGCCCGGAGGCGGCTGAGTATGACCTCTCCCTCGATGTGACCGAGGTTGAGGAGCAAGCAAGCCCGCCGGCCGCAGCCGAAGTGACGGTTGCGGAGGCCGGGACCGGCATGGCCGGACTGGAGACGTCCCTCGAAGAGCTGACTCCCGAGCCTGCACCGATGGCCGAGGCTGCCCACGCTGTGCCCGAGCTGGACCTGAGCGGAATCGATCTCGACCTCGATGTGCCGCCGGCCCAGGCCGAAGCCCGCGACTTTACCAGACTGTCCGAAACACCGTCGTTCGAGTCCCTCGCGCCTACAGGTGAAGAGGCCACTGCCGAAGCGGCGATGGAGATCGATCCCGAGGTTTGGGAAGAGACCAACACCAAGCTGGATCTGGCCCGCGCCTACCTGGAGATGGGCGATCACGAAGGGGCCCGCGAGATCCTGCAGGAGGTGTTGAGCGATGGCGACAGCAGGCAGCGCGGCGAGGCGCAGAAACTGCTCGGCGAGGTGGCATAAGTCTTCGCACCCCTGCATTGCACCCCGGAACCCGCATCCTGATCTACCTCCTCTCAGCCCTGGCTATGCCGGGGCTGAACTTTTTCCAGCTCCTGGTTTTGAGTCTGGCCGTCGGCGTGGTCTGTATCGGTCGGCTCCGGCAGGTCTGGGCCCTGTTGCGGCGTGCGCGCTGGTTGTTGCTTCTTATGGTGATCACCTATGGCTACAGCCTGCCCGGCGACGCCCTTTTCCCGGATCTGCCGCCTTACATGCCGACGCGTGAGGGCCTGTGGCAGGGACTCGGCCAGGCCTGGCGGCTGGCCCTGCTGCTGCTGCTGCTCGATGTCCTCCTGCTGCGCCTACCCGTCTCCGATCTGCTGACGGGTATACACAGCATCATGCGCCCCTTCACTGTGTTGGGCCTCGATCGGGAGCGGGTGGCGGTGCGCCTCGCGCTGACCATGGAGGCCATGGCGCAACCCCGCGGCTGGGCGGGCATGCGCGAACTCCTTGCAGGGCAAGTTCCGGCGCAGTCTGGACCCCGCGCCTATGCCCTTGTCGTGCGGCCCTACCGCATGGCGGATTGGGCGGTTCTGGGTATGCTGTCCCTGGGGGTGGTGTGGCTGCACGTATAGCGCTTGGGCTTGAATACGACGGCATGGCCTTCTGCGGCTGGCAGACACAAGCTGCCGGATGCGCCATCCAGGACGTCCTGGAGGATGCCCTGGGGCTCATCCACGGCGCACCCGTGCAGACCGTGGTGGCCGGGCGCACCGATGCAGGGGTGCATGCGCTGGCCCAGGTGGTCCATTTCGACGCCATCAATCCGCGCCCGGACAGCGCCTGGACAAGGGGTGTGAATGCCCTGTTGCCGCCGGGCGTGGCCGTCCTGTGGGCGCGGCAGGTCGATGACGGTTTCCATGCCCGGTATGCCGCCCTGGAGCGCCATTATCGTTACCTCCTGCTCAATCATCCCGTGCGCCCGGCCTTGCTGAGCGGTCGGGTCGGATGGTTGCATGCCCCGCTGGATGAGGGGAAGATGGCGACGGCGGCCGCCAGTCTGGTCGGAGAGCACGATTTTTCCGCCTTCCGCGCGGCGGAATGTCAAGCGCGCACCCCCGTGCGCGAGCTTCGGCTGGCAAGTGTGACGCGCCGTGGCGACTTCATCCTGTTCGAATTCAGCGCCAATGCCTTTCTGCACCATCAGGTGCGCAACATGGTCGGGGCACTGGTGTGGGTGGGCCTGGGGCGCCGGCCACCGGAGTGGGTCGGCGAGTTGCTGGCAAGCCGCGACCGCGCACAGGGCGCCTCGACCTTCGCAGCCGACGGGCTTTATCTGACGCGGGTGCGCTACGACCCCGGCTGGGGCTTGCCTGAGATGGCGGGCCGTGACCTAATGCCGGGTCTGATCCCTGAGTGCTGACCATGCCGGTATGACCCGTGTGAAGATCTGCGGCATCACCCGCATCGAGGATGGACTGGCCGCGGCCCACGCCGGGGCGGACGCCATCGGCCTGGTCTTCGCCCCGGCCAGCCCGCGTCGGGTGACTGCGGCACAGGCGGCCGCCATCGCCGCGGCATTGCCCCCCTTCGTGTCCAGCGTGGCCCTGTTCGTCGATCCTAGTGCAGAGGAGGTGCGGGCGGTGCTGCAGCGTTTCCGGCCCGACCTGCTGCAGTTCCATGGCGACGAGCCGCCGGATTTCTGTGCCGCATTTGGTCTGCCCTACCTGAAGGCGGTGCGCGTGAGGCCGGCGACGGATTTGCTACAATACGCAGCCGCATACGCCGGCGCGCGCGGGCTGTTGCTCGATGCCTATCACCCCGACAGTCATGGCGGGACGGGCCAGCGCTTCGACTGGGACCTGATCCCGCGCGGCCTGCCCCGGCCCATCGTCCTGGCCGGTGGCTTGGACCCCGACAACGTCGCCGCGGCCGTGTCGCGTGTGCGGCCCTGGGCGGTGGATGTCTCCAGCGGCGTGGAGGTTGCCAAGGGCATCAAGGACGCAAGCCGGATCGCCCGCTTCATTCGAGAGGTGCGCAATGCAGAGGTATGAACAGGCCCTGAACACCGCCGCCGCATCGGGCGGGGCACAACCCGGCTCGCGCTGGGCCGAGCTGGCCCGATTGCCCGACGCACGCGGGCATTTCGGGCCCTACGGCGGCGTGTTCGTCGCCGAGACCCTGATGGCAGCCTTGGACGAACTGCGCCGGGAATACGAGCGGGTGCGCGACGATGCCGATTTCCAGGCCGAGTTCGCCCATGAGTTGAGGCATTACGTCGGTCGGCCCAGCCCCATCTACCATGCCCGCCGCTGGTCGGAGACACTGGGCGGCGCCCAGATCTATCTCAAGCGCGAAGACCTGAACCATACCGGCGCACACAAGATCAACAACACCGTCGGGCAGGCGCTGCTCGCCCGGCGCATGGGCAAGCCGCGCGTCATCGCCGAGACCGGTGCCGGCCAGCACGGCGTGGCGACGGCGACGGTGGCCGCCCGCTACGGCATGGAATGCGTGGTCTACATGGGCGCCGAGGACGTCAAGCGCCAGGCCCCCAACGTCTTCCGCATGAAGCTGCTCGGGGCCACGGTTGTCCCGGTGGAGTCAGGTTCCAGGACCCTGAAGGACGCCCTCAACGAGGCCATGCGAGACTGGGTGACCAACGTCGAGCACACCTTCTATGTCCTCGGCACCGCTGCCGGGCCGCATCCCTATCCCATGCTGGTGCGCGACTTCCAGTCGGTGATCGGCAGGGAGTGCATCGAGCAGATGCCCGAACTCATCGGCCGTCAGCCCGATGCCGTCATCGCCTGCGTCGGGGGGGGCTCGAATGCCATCGGCATCTTCCACCCTTACATCCCCTACGAGGAGGTGCGTCTGATCGGTGTCGAGGCCGCGGGGCTGGGGCTGGCCTCGGGCAAGCACGCCGCGCCCCTGGCCGCCGGCACGCCGGGTGTGCTGCACGGCTTCCGCTCCTACCTGATGCAGGACGAAAACGGCCAGGTCAGCGAGACCCATTCCGTGTCCGCCGGTCTGGACTACCCTGGCGTCGGCCCGGAACACAGCTACCTCAAGGACAGCGGCCGTGCCGAATACGTGGCGGTCACCGACGACGAGGCGATGCAGGCCTTCCACGATCTGTGCCGCTACGAGGGCATCATCCCCGCTTTGGAGTCCAGCCATGCCCTGGCCCATGCGGCCAGGCTGGCGCCGACGCTGGCGCGCGACAAGGTCCTGCTGGTGAACCTGTCCGGTCGGGGCGACAAGGACATCAATACGGTGGCCGGTCTGGCCGGCATCACGCTCTGATCATGTCCAGAATCGCAGAACGTTTCGCCACCCTCCGGGCGCAAGGCCGCAAGGCCCTGATCCCCTTCATCACCGCCGGCGATCCCGAGCCCGAACTCACCGTTCCCCTGATGCACGCCCTGGTGGCGGGGGGGGCGGACATCATCGAGCTGGGGGTGCCCTTCTCCGATCCCATGGCCGACGGTCCCACCATCCAGCGCAGTTCCGAGCGGGCACTCAGGCATGGCGTGAGCTTGCGCCGTGTGCTGGCCATGGTGGAGGCCTTCCGCAAGACGGATGGCGCTACGCCGGTGGTGCTGATGGGCTATGCCAACCCCATCGAGGCCATGGGCCAGAGCCTGTTCTGCGAGGATGCGCGCACGGCCGGCGCGGATGGGGTGCTGACGGTGGACTATCCGCCCGAGGAGGCGGCCGATTTTGCCGCCAACCTGGCGCGACACGGATTGGACGCCATCTTCCTGCTCTCGCCCACCACCTCAGACGACCGGGTCGCGGCCGTCGCCCGTCATGCCAGCGGCTTCATCTACTATGTCTCGCTCAAGGGGGTGACGGGGGCGGCGAGTCTGGACCTCAACGAGGTGGCCGCGCGGCTGCCTCGCATACGCACCCACACCGGCCTGCCGGTGGGGGTGGGTTTCGGCATCCGCGATGCCGAGACTGCCCGCAGGGTGGCGGAGGTGGCCGACGCCGTGGTCATCGGCAGCCGCATCGTCGAGGAGATCGAGCGATCGCCGCGCGAGACGGTGCTGGAAAACGTGCGCATCTTCGTCGCCGGCGTGCGCGCCGCGCTGGACAGCCAGCCGGCGCAAACACCTTGATGCCTTACCGCTCTGCCTTCAACTCTCAAGCCCTATGAGCTGGTTCCAGAAAATCCTGCCGCCCAAGATCCAACGCCGCGTCGAGGCCGCCAGGAAGACCGTGCCCGAGGGCTTGTGGAGCAAATGCCCGAACTGCGAGGCCGTGCTCTATGCCGCCGACCTGGACAACAATGCCCATGTCTGTCCCCAGTGCGGCCATCACAACCGCATCGGTGCCAGGAAACGGCTCGAGGTGCTGCTGGACCCGGGTGAACAGACCGAGATCGGCGCCAACGTGCTGCCGGTGGACACCCTTCGCTTCAAGGACACCCGCAAATACAGCGAACGCATCACCGAAGCGAGCAAGCAGACCGGTGAGAAGGACGCTCTGGTGGTCATGTCCGGCAAGGTCATGGGAATGCCCCTGGTGGCCGCCGCCTTCGAGTTTCGTTACATGGGCGGCTCCATGGGCTCGGTGGTGGGAGAGCGTTTCGTGCGCGGCGTCGATGCCGCCATCAAGGGCAAGCAGCCCTTCGTCTGCGTCTCCGCCAGCGGCGGCGCCCGCATGCAGGAGGGCCTGCTCTCGCTCATGCAGATGGCCAAGACCAGTGCGGCCCTGACCCAGCTTGCCGCGCATCGCCTGCCTTTCATCTCCGTACTGACCGACCCGACCATGGGCGGCGTTTCGGCCAGCTTCGCCATGCTCGGCGATGTGATCATCGCCGAGCCGGGTGCGCTGATCGGTTTCGCCGGACCGAGGGTCATCGAACAGACGGTTCGGGAGAAGCTGCCCGAGGGCTTCCAGCGTTCGGAGTTCCTGCTGGAGCACGGCGCCATCGACATGATCGTGGACCGCCGCGAGCTACGCAGGACCATCGCCCGCACCGTCGCCGTCCTCATGCGCAAGCCGCCGCCACAGGGCTGAGACGCGCCACACCCCTTGCAGCTACCCGCCGGCAACGCCTCGCCCTCATTCCCAGCGCAGCTGTCAGACTGGCTCGCACTGCTCGAATCGAGGCATCCCAAGGCCATAGAGCTCGGACTCGATCGGGTCGATACGGTGCGACGACGCCTCGACCTCGCCTTTGGTTGTCCGGTCATCACTGTCGGCGGAACGAACGGCAAGGGGTCCACCTGTGCCTATCTGGAGGCCGTGCTCGTCGACGCCGGCTATCGGGCCGGCTGCTATACCTCGCCCCACCTGCTGCACTACCGCGAGCGGGTGCGCGTGGCAGGCGAGGAACTGCCGGATGCGCTGCACGTGGCCGCCTTTGCCGCAGTCGAGGCCGCCCGCGGTGACGTCCCGCTGACCTATTTCGAGCACGGCACCCTCGCCGCCGCGTGGCTGTTCCGCCGACTGGAGGCCGAGGCCGTGGTACTGGAGGTGGGCCTGGGGGGGCGGCTGGATGCGGTCAATGTGTTCGAACCCGATTGTGCGGTGGTGACCTCGGTGGACCTCGACCATCAGGAGTATCTGGGGGACACGCGCGAGGCCATCGGCCGTGAAAAGGCCGGCATCTTCCGCGCCGGCCGTCCCGCCGTGGTGACCGACCCGGACCCTCCGGACAGCCTGCTCACGCATGCCCGCGCTCTGGGCGCGCGTCTGCAGAGACTGGGCAGTGAGATCATTCTGGAGACGGGCGAGGGGAGCTGGGCCTGTCGCGTCGGCGGGCGCCACTATCCGGCCTTGCCGCCGCCGGCCCTCCCCGGCGAGTTCCAGCTCGCCAACGCTGCGGCGGCGGTCACCGCCCTGGATGGCCTGCGCGACCGCCTGCCGGTGACGATGCAGGCCCTGCGCACGGGACTGGCCCGCGCCAGGCCGCCGGGGCGATTCCAAGTCATGCCCGGGCCCCCCATGTTCATTCTGGATGTGGCCCACAATCCACAGGCTGCCAGGGCATTGGCCACCAATCTGGCCAGACTCACCGGGGGTGGGCGTCGCCTCGCCGTCCTCGGCATGTTGCGTGACAAGGACGTGGCGGGTGTGGTGCGGCCCTTGCGAACCCTCGTCGATGCCTGGTTCGTGGCCGGGCTTCCCGGTCCGCGCGGGCTCTCCGGGGAGGCGCTGCAGACACTGCTGGCGGCCGACGGTATCGAGGTCGCCGGCATCCATCCCGATGTCCCTCATGCCCTGAAGGCAGCCTGTGCCACTGCCGGTGCGCTCGATATAATCACCGTCTTCGGATCCTTTTACACCGTGGCGGCGGCCGTCAGCGTCCTGGAACACGGGCGTATCGCCGCAGGCAAGACGGTTTGAAGTGGAAATCACCGTGCCCAGCCGGTCCCCAGCTGCGCGCAGGACCCAAGCGATGCGACCCGGCGTAACTTTGATATACAGACCGCACGACCATGGCCCACCTCGATACGCTGACGACTGAGGAGATGGATCTGCGCAGGCGCGCGCGTCGCCGTCTGGTGGGCGCCGTGGCTCTGGCGCTGCTCGCCGTGGTCGTCCTACCCGTGCTGTTCAACCCGGAGCCCAAACCCCTCGGTCCCGGAGTGGACATCCGTATCCCCGACCAGGCCACCCCCTTTGCACCCAGAACGCCCGCACCGGAGACCCTGCCGCCCGAAGTCGAGGACGAACCAGCCACACAGGCTGCCCAGGCTCAGGCACCTGTCGGGGCGCCGCCGGTCACATCCGCTCCCGCCCCAGCGGTCACATCCGCTCCCGCCCTGTCACCGGCCCCCCCGGTCTCGCCGCCGCTCACACCCCCCAGGCAGTCACCGCCGGCGCTCAGCGCCGACGGCCGTCCCGGCGCATCCAAACCCATGGCACCGGACGGCACGGGGGCAGGCACGCAGTCCGCCGCGACGGACAAGCCCCCCGCGCCCGCTGCGCAGACGTTTGCCACCCGCGGTTACTTCCTGCAGCTGGGGGCCTTTACCAGCGAGGCCAACGCGCGGCAATTGGCGGAAAAGGCGCGGGCGGCCGGGTTCAATGTCGTGGTGCAGGAGGTCGGTGGTCAGGTGCGGGTGCGCATGGGTCCCTATGCCGAGCGCGGGCAGGCCCTGGAGATGCAGGCCAAACTGCGCGCCAAGGGCTTCGGCCCGATCCTGCTGGGACCGTGACAGCGGGATGAGCGGACTGGATTTGTTCGTCGCCGGTGTGATGGCCATCTCTGCCCTCGCGGGGCTGATGCGTGGCCTGGTGCGGGAGGTTTTTTCCCTGGGTGCCTGGGTGCTTGCCTTCCTGTTCGCCAAGTCCCTGGCACCCATCCTGGCGCCCATGGTGCCAGGGGTGGAAAGCGAGGCGCTGCGGCATTTCGCCGCCATCATCCTGGTTTTCGTCATCATTTTGGTGCTGGCCAGCCTGAGCGGAGCGGTCCTGGCCGGCATGGTGAAATGGGTCGGGCTGGGTTTCTACGACAAGTTCATGGGTCTGGTGTTCGGTGCCCTGCGCGGTAGCCTCATCATGCTCTTTCTGACCCTGTTGGCTGGCCTGACCGCGTTGCCGCAGACCCGTTTCTGGCAAGACTCCCTGCTCCACGAGCAGCTTGAATCAGGCGCCCGCATGGCCATGCCCTGGCTGCCGTCGAACCTGTCAGAGCACATCCGGTATTGACATCGGCCATGCCTTCGGCTCGCATACGGCGCCCGACTCGCCCCCCGCGATGGCGGTATGTTTTTGGGTCGTCCCGGCGCACGACTTGAGAGGGATCAAACCATGTGCGGCATCCTCGGCATCGTTTCCAGCCAGCCCGTCAACCAGCTCCTCTATGACGGCCTGCAACTCCTGCAACACAGGGGGCAGGACGCCGCCGGTATCGTCACCGCGGAGGGCAGCATGTTTCACATGCACAAGTCCACGGGCATGGTTAGGGACGTGTTCCGCACGCGCGACATGCGCAACCTGGTGGGCAACGCGGGTATCGCCCACGTCCGCTATCCGACGGCGGGTTCGGCCGCCAGCCCGGCCGAATCCCAGCCCTTCTATGTCAACTCGCCCTTCGGCATCGTCCTGGGTCACAACGGCAACCTGACCAACACCGAGCAGTTGCAGGACGAGCTGTTCCGCGATGACCTGCGGCACGTGAATACCGGTTCCGACTCCGAGGTGCTGCTCAACGTGCTGGCGCACGAGCTGCAGGAAGCGGTGCACGGTCACCGCCTGACCGTGGAGGATGTATTTACGGCCGTTGCCGGCGTGCACCGTCGCTGCCGTGGGGCCTATGCCGTGGTGGCGATGATCGCCGGTTTCGGTCTGCTCGCGTTTCGCGATCCCTACGGCATCCGGCCACTGATCATCGGTCGTCTGGAGACCCCCACGGGCTACGACTGGATGGCGGCCTCCGAGAGTGTGGCCCTCGATGCACTCGGTTTTCAGCCCGTGCGCGACGTCGCGCCGGGGGAGGCGGTTTTGGTCACCCTGGACGGCGCCTTCAACAGCCATCCCTGCGCGGAAGGCGCCAGTCTCAACCCCTGCATTTTCGAATATGTCTATTTCGCCCGGCCGGACTCGGTGATGGACGGCACCTCGGTCTACGAGACGCGGCTGCGCATGGGCGAGATGCTGGCGGACAAGATCATGCGCGAGTATGGCCATCTGGACATCGACGTGGTGATCCCGATTCCCGACACCAGCCGGCCCAGCGCCCTGCAGCTGGCCATGCGTCTGAATCTCCCCTATCGGGAGGGCTTCATCAAGAACCGCTACATCGGACGCACCTTCATCATGCCCGGACAGGCGGTGCGCAAAAAATCGGTGCGGCAGAAGTTGAACGCCATGCACCAGGAGTTTCGCGGCAAGAACGTACTGCTGGTGGACGACTCCATCGTGCGCGGCACCACGAGCCGGGAGATCATCCAGATGGCGCGGGACTCGGGCGCGAACCGCGTCTACTTCGCTTCCGCCAGCCCCCCCGTGCGTTTCCCCAACGTCTATGGCATCGACATGCCGACGCGCGACGAACTCCTGGCCAACGGCCGCACCGACGAGGAGATCTGCCGCGAGATCGGCGCGGACGCCATCATCTATCAGGATCTGGCCGACCTGATCCGCGCCGTGCAATCGGTCAATCCGAGACTCGTCTCCTTCGACGCCTCTTGTTTCGACGGCCGGTACATCACCGGCGACGTCACCGAGGACTATCTCGCCCGCCTGGAGGGCCTGCGCAACGGCACCATTCCGGCGCGCCATTCCCTGCCCACGCGGCAGATGCACCTGAATCTGGCGCACTAGGCATTGGGGAGACGGCGTCGTGCGATCGCGACGACCGTGGCGTTGCATTGCCTTGGGCCGAGCCGGGATGGATGGGTGGGACGGTGAGTTAACATCATGCCTTTGATTCAGGAATCAGAACCATGACCGACGCACTGCATCCCGAGACCCTCGCCATCCGTACCGGCACGGTGCGCAGTCAGTTCATGGAGCACTCGGAGGCCATGTTCCTGACCTCCAGCTTCGTCTTCGGCAGTGCGGCGGAGGCGGCGGCCCGCTTTTCCGGCGCTGAGCCCGGCCCCATCTACGCCCGCTTCACCAACCCCACCGTCTCCATGTTCGAGGCAAGGCTGGCCGCCCTGGAAGGGGCACAGCGCTGCGTGGCCTTTTCCTCCGGCATGGCCGCCATCCTGGCCACGGTCATGGGGCTGATGAAGGCGGGTGAACACGTGGTGGCCTCCCGCTCCATCTTCGGCTCCACGGTGCAGCTGTTCGGCAGCGTCCTCGCCCGCTTCGGCATCGAGACCAGCTTCGTCTCTCCCACCGATCCGGCCGAGTGGCGCGCGGCGGCGAAGCCCAATACCCGGCTTTTCTTCCTGGAATCCCCCTCCAATCCGCTGACCGAGGTGAGCGACATCCGGGCACTCGCGGACATCGCGCATCAGGCCGGGGCCTGGCTGGCGGTGGACAACTGCTTTTGCACTCCCATCCTGCAGCGTCCCCTGGAACTGGGGGCGGACATCGTCATCCACTCCGCCACCAAATATCTGGACGGCCAGGGTCGGGTCCTGGGCGGCGCCGTGCTGGGCAGCCACGAATTGATGGAGGGGGTCTACACCTTTTTGCGCACGGCAGGTCCGACCCTCTCCGCCTTCAACGCCTGGGTCCTGCTCAAAGGGTTGGAAACGCTCGGGCTACGCATGCAGGCGCACACCCGTCATGCCCTGGCGCTGGCGCAGTGGCTGGAGTCGCAAGCGGGTGTCACACGGGTGCTCTACCCCGGCCTGCCCTCGCATCCGCAGCATGCACTGGCCATGCGGCAGCAGGCAGGTGGTGGCGGCATCGTCGCCTTCGAGGTGGCGGGTGGACAGGCGGCGGCATGGCGCGTGATCGATGCCACGCGGCTGATGTCCATCACCGCCAACCTGGGTGACGTGAAGACCACCATCACCCACCCGGCCAGCACCACGCACAGCCGCATGACCCCGGAGCAGCGGGCGGCGGCTGGCATCGGCGACGGGCTCATCCGCATCGCCGTCGGGCTGGAGTATCCCGACGACCTCAAGGCAGACCTGGCCCAGGCCCTCGGTCAGGCGAGGGGCGAGGGGTGAGGGGGGCGAGGGGCGAAGGGGTGGGGCGGCATTCCCCTGCCGCCGTACAGGACTCGACAGCTCGGCGCTTCCTCATCTCTGAACGCTGATCGCCATGCAACGCCGCGACCTCATCGCCGCTTTCGCCCACCACCCGGTGGCGGGCAATCTGCTCATGATCATCCTGATCGTGGCGGGGCTGTTCGCCGTCTCCAGGCTGAACATCCAGTTCTTCCCCAGTTTCGATCTGGATGTCATCAGCGTGCGCGTGGAGTGGCGTGGCGCAGCGGCCGAGGACGTGGAGGAGGGCATCACCACGCCGTTGGAACAAAAGCTCAAGACCCTCTCCGGCCTGGACAAGCTGACCTCCACCTCGACGCTGGGCCTGTCCAGCATCACCCTGGAACTCAAGGAGGGTACCGACCCCATCACCGCCCTGGACGAGGCGAAGCAGGCGGTGAGCGAATTCCGCAATCTGCCTGGGGACGCCGAGCCGCCGGAGGTGACGCGCATCGTGCGTTACGAGCCCATCGCACGCTTGCTGGTCAAGGGCGACAACCTGGCCGAACTGCGCAGTCTGGCCCGCCGCTTCGAACGCGAGTTGCTGGCGCGCGGCGTGGACAAGGTGGACATCCTGGGTCTGCCCGACGAGGAGATCGCCATCTGGATCCCGGCGCACGAGCTGGAGCGCCTCGGGCTCTCGCTCGACCAGGTGGCGCAGCGTCTCTCGGCCGTCAACCGGGATGCGCCGGCAGGCAAGCTGGGCGAGGCGGAGGTGCAGCGCGAGGTGCGCGGCGTCAACTTGCGCAAGGACCCGCGCGACTACGCCGACCTGCCTCTGGTGACCGAGGCCGGGGCGCGCATCGAGCTCGGACAGGTGGCGGAGATCACCCGTCAGGCGCGCGACGGCAGCCAGTTTCTCGAGGTGGACGGGCGCTCCGCCGTGGAACTTCAGCTCAAGCGCGCGGAGCAGGGACATTCGCTCAAGGCGGCGAAGATCTTGCATCAGTGGCTGGAGGATACCCGGCCACGGCTGCCCAGGTCGGTCGAACTGGAGGTCTATGACGAGCAGTGGAGTCTGATCGACGAGCGCATCACCCTGCTGGTGAAGAACGGCCTGCTCGGTCTGGTGATCGTGGTGGGCATCCTGCTGCTGTTCCTCAACGGCCGCGTCACCCTGTGGGTGGCCCTGGGCATCCCCACCGCCTTCATGGCCACCCTGGCCGTGCTGTGGGTGATGGGCGGTTCCATCAACATGATGAGCCTGTTCGCCCTGATCATGGCCCTGGGGGTGATCGTCGACGACGCCATCGTTGTCGGCGAGGACGCCTATGCCCACCGGCGCATGGGCGAGCCGCCGCTGGCCGCCGCCGAGGGTGGGGCGCGGCGGATGTACTGGCCGGTCATCGCCTCCAG
The DNA here is from genome assembly GCA_938038385.1 of uncultured Burkholderiales bacterium. GTDB lineage: Bacteria > Pseudomonadota > Gammaproteobacteria > Burkholderiales > Thiobacillaceae > JANWZL01. The sequence goes on along the minus strand of CALHRD010000110.1, from coordinate 93,276 downwards.
CCTCACCACCGTGGCAGCCTTCATCCCGCTGATGCTGGTGTCCGGACCGATCGGCAAGATCATGTTCGACATCCCCTTCATCATGGTGTGCGTGCTGCTGGCCTCGGTGGTGGAGTGTTTCTTCATCCTGCCGGCGCACCTGCGCAGCGCCTTCGCACGCGAGTCCGCGGCGGGGGCGAGCCGCCTGCGCACGCGGCTGGAATCCGGCTTCGACCGGCTGCGCGACGGGCCCTTCCGCCGCCTGGTGACCCTGGCGGTGGACTGGCGAGCGAGCACGGTGGTGGCGGGCATCGCCCTGCTCATCCTGAGCGTGGGATTGCTCGCCGGCGGTCGCGTGAAATTCACCTTCTTTCCCACGCCCGAGCCTTACATGATCTTCGCCAATGCCACCTTCGCCAGCGGCACGCCGCGCGAACGGGTGGATGCCTTTCTCGATCACCTGCGCCAGACCCTCGAGGAGACCGAGAAGAGCTTCGGCACGCGGCTGGTCGAGCAGTCGGTCAGTCGCAGCGGTGCCCTGGCGGGAGACACCCAGGTGCGTCAGGGAGATCAGTTCGGGGCCATGAGCGTGCAGTTGATCCCCTCGGACCACCGCGAGGTGCGCACCGATGAATTCGTGCGGGCATGGCAGTCACGCATCCGCATACCCGCAGGCATGGAGACCTTCGTCGTCGCGCCGCGACGCGCCGGACCGCCAGGTTCGGACATCCAGGTGCGGCTGACCGGTCGTGATGCGCACACCCTCAAGCAGGCCGCGCTGGACCTGCAGGCCGTGCTGCGTCAGGTCCCCGGTGTGTACGGCATCGAAGACGACATGCCCTACGGGCGCGAGCAGCTCCTGTTCCGGCTCACGCCTGCCGGCGAGGCGCTGGGCTTCACCGTCGAGGAGCTCGCACGCCAGCTTCGTGCCGCCTACGACGGCCGCCTGGTGCAGCTGTTCCAGGACGGCTCGGAGGAGGTCGAGGTGCGGGTGCGTCTGCCTGAGGCGGAACGCCACAGCCTTGCCAGTCTGGATCGCCTGACGGTGCGCGCCCCCGACGGCAACTGGGTGCCCCTGGCGACGGTGGCCCGCTGGCAGAGTCGCCAGGGCTTCGAGGCCCTGCGCCACGCCGAGACGCAGCTGGCGGTGGAGGTGAACGCCCAGGTCAACAGCGCCGTGGCCAACAGCAACGAGATCCTTTCCACCCTGGCCGATACCACCCTGCGCGGTCTGACGGAGCACTATGGGGTGCACTGGTCGTTCGAGGGCCGCGCCGCCGATCAGCGCCGGACCATGGCGGACATGCGCATGGGTCTGGTCCTCGGCCTGACCCTGATCTATCTGATCCTGACCTGGGTGTTCGCGCACTATGGTTGGCCGCTGATCATCATGCTCGCCATCCCCTTCGGCCTGGGCGGGGCCATTTTCGGCCACTGGGTGATGGGGCTGGATCTGACCGTGCTTTCGCTCTTCGGCCTGTTCGGCCTGTCAGGCATCGTCGTCAACGACTCCATCATCCTGACCGAGTTCTATCGACATCAGCGCGAAAAAGGGGCGGCCGTGCGCGAGGCCCTGATCGATGCCGCCTGCCTGCGCTTCCGCGCCATCCTGTTGACCTCGCTCACCACTATCGGCGGGCTGTCCGGCCTCATGGCCGAGGGTTCCCTGCAGGCCCAGTTCCTCATCCCCATGGCCACCAGCATCACCTTCGGTCTGGCGGTGACCACGCTCGTCACCCTGTTCTGGCTGCCGGCCATGCTCTCATTCTACGAGTCCCTGCACGACCCCTTCATGCGCTGGTGGCGGCGCGTGTACCCCGTTCAGCCTTCCGCCTCGTCCAGCCGCTGATAGGCCGCGCGCACGAGATCGGCGCCGTAGGTCCGTTCAAGACGCCGCACCGTGAAGTGGGCGCGCGCCACGTCCTGGAAGTGCTGGATGAAGACCAGATTGACCAGGGCCCCGCTGATTGCGCCCAGGACGGGGACCATCTGCACCGCCGCCTTCTCGGTCACGACGATGCCGAAGCGGGCGGCGACACTCGCCAGCAACTCCACCAGCGCCGGGTGCGAGGGCTTCAGGATGCCATGCTGCAATACCCTCTCCGGAACCCGCGAAAGATGCACCGCCAGCGCCAGGCGGATGCCATAGTAGCCGGTCTCCGCCGCGTCATCCTCGTCGGTCCGGCCGCCCAGGGCCAGGACCTCGACACAGGCCAGGCGTGTTTCCAGGCGTGACAGATCCTCCCCCTCGCCGCGGGCGATGTCGGCGATGGTGCGCAGGGTAAGCGTGGTCGAGGCCGGCAATTCGGCCAGTACCGCGGGCAGACCGAAAAAGCCTCCCAGGGCGCCGGAGGCGGCGCTGAGCAGCTTGTGATAACCATCTTGCGGGACGGGCATCGGCCGAGTCTCGGATTCCAGCGAGCGTATCGCCCAGTCCAGGGCCCTGAGCAGGGCCTGCTGCGTACCCTGACGCAATGCCTCATACCAATTCCTGGGCAACAGCTTCACCCCCCGTTCCAGGGGGAGTCCGACGAAATTCGTCAGGCGCGCGGCCAGGCTGGGATGTTCGAGATGGTTGTGTGCATCGCGCAGAATTGCGAGATCTTCGGCCGAGATGACTGAGCTGCTCATGATGTCCGAACTTGCCGGGTGGCTGGGTGTACCGCCATCCCCACGGTCAGGCAGTCACAGTGTCAGGATAGCATCGATCCAGCCCGTTACCGCCGCTCGCCGCCAGCCGGCCGACTTGACGCCGGCCTCGCGCTTGTTACAAAGAAAGGGCGTAGACCCGATATATCCTACCGCTGAAGGGGTAAACACCATGATCCGCAGCATCGATGTTTCCAGTCGGGTTTCACCCGAGCTGGCCGCGTTACTGGAAGCACAGGCCAGCAATCCCGACGCCCTCGACACCGCGACGCTCGGCTCGGTTCGCGCCGCTTTGGCCACGGGTGAGGCCGGTGAGCATTACGATGCCGACCGGCTGCATCCGGAGACCAGCGAGACCCTGCTCGCCGAGCTGGACAGCCTCATAGACGAATTCGGCGTCGAGGCGCCGGCGGCCGACTTTCTCAAGCAGACGGCCAGCGAGGCCCTGAGCCGCGTCATCGAAGCGGTGATGGAAGAGGCCCCCCGACCGCCGACACTGGGTGACGTGATCGAGGCCATGGACGACGGACTGGTGGCCCATCTGGTGGGCGAGGGTGTCATCGAGGAGGATGAGGACGAGACTCTCTACGAGGAGCTAGAGGATCTCATCGATCGTTACGGCGAGGACGCCCAGGCCGAGGACTTCATCCACTACGAGTGAGTGGGCCGCGGCACCCGATCTCTACTGGCTGCCGCGGAACAGATCGTCCAGGGCGCGATGCGCCGGGTCGTCGCTGGGTGGTTTGGCGCTCGTCGGGTTGCCGAACAGGGCGTCAAGTTCGCTGCGCGGTGGGCTTGCGACTTGACCGGCCGCCATTGTCCAAGCTCCGGGCCGTGCCTGGAACCACTCACAGGGATTCGCCCGTGTCTTTTCCCTGACCTCGTCGGCGACGGGTTCCCGGCATTGCTTCGCTTTGCTCGTGTCGTGGTGTCGGCACATCAGGCAGACATGCAGGTCCGCCCGGCAGGCCGGGCATTGGGCGCGTCGTCCGTAGGGCCTGGGGATGTCGCCCAGTTCCGCGCCGCAGCGCCAGCACTGCCAGCGCTCAGCCATCCGTTGCCTCCACGGCCCGCCAGTAGCGATGGATGGCCTCGGCCGCCTGCGGCAGTTGGTCGCAGAGCTCGCGATTGAGGGGGCCGAGGGCCGGGCCGGGGTGGCGCGCGAGGATGTCGATGGTGGTCAGCAGCGAGTGTAGGTGTCGATCGGCATGCATGGCCCACTGCTCGGCGCACAGGGTCATGCCGGAGCGATAGCCCTGACACCATGCCGATGCATCCACGCTCAGCTCGCCGGCTTCGCTGCGCAGGAAGTCGAGCACCGGATGGAAGCTGCCTGGCCGCTCCAGGCTGGTCTCGATATCCAGGTAAAGGCGCAGCGCCAGACCCAGCATGTCCTCGGCCTGGGTGCCGTCTTCGAACACCGGCTCGTCGAAGATCAGGCGCAGCCACTCGCCGGGTTCCAAACGTTCGGGGCCGCTTGCCACCGCGGTGAGGAAGCCGTGTGCATGGGACAGCCCCATGGCGTCTCTTCCGCAGGCTGGAGAATGCAGGAATGCATCCAGTCTGAGGAGCTCGGCCTGGCTCAGGGCTTCCGGGAGAGTGGGCAGCATGGATTCAGATTGCGCCCAGGAGGTGCAAGCGTCAAGTCCTCGGCCGCAGCAGGATCGGATCGGCCGTTCATGGCCGAATGACCGCGCCGGACGCGTCCACCACGGCCCCGCTGACGGCGCCTGGATCGGCTGCGGCCAGGCCGCGGCTTACGGCCACGGCGCGCACGCGTGCCATCACCTCCGGCGACGGGTAACCGTCCTGGGGCAGACCGACGCTGCGCTGGAAGGCCTTGAGCGCCGCGCGGGTGCGCGCACCGATTACACCATCGGGCTCGCCGGGTTCGAAGCCCAGGGCATCGAGCTGACGCTGCAGATCCACCACCTGCTGGCGGGTCACCCGTTCATGACGTGCCGCCTGACCATGGCGCAGCTCCGGCAGGCCGCGCAGGCGGTCTGACAGGTGGCCCACCGCCAGGGCGTAATTCAGGGAGCGGTTCCAGTTCATGATCAGGTTGAAGTTCGGGTAGACCAGGAAGGCGGGGCCTTTGTGGCCCTGGGGTAAGAGGATGGCGCCCGGAAGTTCCGAACGGGGCAGGGGGCTGCCGTCTGCTTGCCGCACCCCCATGGCCGACCAGGCGCTGACCGGCCTGGTCACGTTCGGGCGGGCCAGATCCCAGTCGAAGCGCTCGGGCAGGCGCACCTCCCGCCCCCAGATCTCGTCGCTGCGCCAGCCCAGACGCCTCAGGTAGTTGGCGGCGGAGGCGAAGGCATCGGGCAGGGAGCGCCAGAGGTCCTTGCGGCCATCGCCGTCGGCATCCACGGCGTAGGCGATGAAGGTCGAGGGCATGAATTGCAGCTGGCCCATGGCCCCGGCCCAGGAGCCCTTCATGGCCTCGGGTGTGATGTGACCGGCCTCCAGGATGGCCAGGGCATCGAACAACTGCTCGCGGAAGAACTGGCTGCGCCGTGTGTCGAAGGCCAGGGTGGCCAGAGCGGCGGGGACCGGATAGTCGCCCAGGTAGCCGCCATAGTTGGTCTCCAGGCCCCAGAGGGCGACCAGGATGTGGGGCGGGATGCCATAACGGCGCTGGATCTCCGCCAACAGGGTCTGCTGTTGCTGGAGCTGCCTGCGCCCCTCCTCGATGCGGGCCGGGGTGACGCGACGGTCGAGGTAGTCGAGAAAGGCGTCGACGAATTCCGGCTGGCGCTGGTCCAGTTCGATCACCCTGGGAATGGGCTGCAGGTCGGTCAGGGCCCGGTCCAGTGTTCCCGCGCTGATACCGCGATCCAGGGCCTCCTTGCGCACGCCTTCCAGCCAGGCGGCAAAATCGGGCGCGGGGGGGGCGGCGAACACCTGCGAGGTGGTGGCGGCCAGGGACATGAGAGCGATCGCCGGCAGCAGCCAGCGCCAGCGGCGGAGGGCAGGGGCAGGAGTCATGGCAGTTCGGCCGGTAGCGGACTCGTCATCTGAAGTCGACCTTGGCATGATGATTGGGTTCTCGCTTTCTCGTACCAGCATGCGCACCCTCCCGAGCGTCACCCTCGACAGCCTGATGGCACATTACGACGCCCTCCTGCTGGACGCATACGGGGTGCTGGTGAGCCTGGACGGCGCCCTGCCCGGCGCCGCCGACCTGCTGGACCGGCTCAACCGGGCGGGCAAACCCTACTGGCTGCTGTCGAATACGGCGGCCCGGCTGCCGGAGCATGCCGCCGCGCGCTATTGGGGGTTCGGACTGGAGGTGGCGGCCGAGCGCATCCTCACCTCTGGCATGCTTCTGACGGATTACTTCAAGACCCATAGCCTCCAGGGCAGCGCGACCCTGGTGCTGGGACCGGAGGACAGCCGCATCTACGTGGAGCGGGCAGGTGGTCGGCCCGTGCGTCCGGGGCAGGATTTCGACGTGCTGGTGTTGGCCGACCAGGCGGGCTATGCCCTGCCGGAGACCCTGGATGAGGTCATGAGCGCGCTGTTCGACAGGCTGGACAGAGGCGAACGCATGCCCCTGCTGCTGCCCAACCCGGATCTCATCTATCCCAGGCGCCGCGGTTTCGGCATCACTGCCGGCAGCCTCGCCCTGATCCTGGAGGCGGTGCTGGCGCGGCGCTATCCCGGCCGCGACGATCTGAACTTCGTGCGTCTGGGCAAACCGCATCCAGCCTTGTTCCAGGCCGCCGCGTCGGCCGCCGCCAGCCGCAGGCTGGTGATGATCGGCGATCAGCTGGAGACAGACATCCAGGGCGCCAGTGATTTCGGCATTGACTCCGTGCTGGTCCTGGGCGGTGTCTCGCCAACAGGAGCAACCCCAGACGAGGACGGTCTCGTGCCCACGTATCGGGTCGCGTCGCTGCGGGCGATGTTGTGACTGCCGCCTCACTGCGGTCATTTGGCCGCCGACTCTCGATGGGGCCCGGCAGGCACCCGCAGCGGGCCGGCACGAGCACAGGCCACTGAGACGGCAATACACCCCGTGGCGCCAGCTTCAGGTTGGGGGCCGATAGACTCGATAAACCCCTTCATGTTTTTCTCCCGGAAACCGTTAAAGAATCGAGAGGTCTTTCAGACATCCTGCGTCCTGTGAGGGTAAGCCATGCGTCTGCCGGTATTGCCGTTGCCCCCACCCCCCTCCATCGAGGATCTTTACGAGATCCGGGAGCGGCCGCCGATCACCCCGGCGCGTTTCGTGCGCGCGCGCAACCTGCCCCCCATGATCATCCCGCCGAAAAAAAGACCCAAGGCAGATACAGGCGTGAGCAACAGCGAGTCGCCGGCCAACGTCCAGCCCGTCGCGGTGGAAGAAGAACGACGCCGGCACGACCGGCGTCGGGCGCAAATGCCCGTCCTGCTGGATACGCGCACCGGTCGGGATCGTCGTCATCGCGATGACGGAATGGCCGGCAGTGGTTCAGGGGTGGATATCGAGGCCTGAGCGTTGACGGTTCGGCACACTTGCCCGCATGTGCGCGACGAGGCGATCCGGCTCACGCGCGCACGGGCTCGAAGATGGCGTCCAGGTTCAGCCCGTCGCAATAGTCGAGAAAGTCGCCGCGCAGGGTGGGGATGTGCATGTCGGCGGGTATGCCCACCGTCATGCTGACGGAAAACATCGGCGTGCCGGTGTGAGGGGCGGGATAGGTCTCGGTGCTGAGTTCCTCGATGTTGATGCCCTGACGGGAGAAGTAGTTGGCCAGGCTGTGCACGATGCCGGGATGGTCCATGGCCACCACCTCGATGTGGTAGGGCACCAGGGGCTGCTTGCGTTCCAGATGACGGGTACGCTTGTGGATGATGGACAGTCCCAGCTCATCGCCCAGGCCGGACAACTTGTCCTCCAGCTTGGACAGCGCGTCCCAGCGGCCGGAGATGAGCATGATGATGGCGAAATGCCCTCCCAGCAGCGCCATGCGCGACTCCTCGATGTTGCAGCCGACGTCGACGATGCGGCCGGTGAAGCGTTCCACCAGCCCCACACGGTCCTCGCCCGAGGCGGTGATGACGAGATAGTCCAGGAGGGCGGGCTGATTCATGCCGAGGCCGGTTGCAGTTCGATAGCCGTTATTGTAGCCCAGCACGGTCCGGATGTCGGGCCGGAGTCCGACGCGCAGGCACCATGACGACCTGCGCGTGGCAATCTTCAGCGACCGAAGACCTCCGCCTCCATCAGGATATAGGTGTTGTAGGCATTGGGCCGGTTGGCCTCGGGAAAGGCGGGCAGGAACTCGTAGCGCGACCAGTCCGTGTCCAGATAGGCCTCGTCGAAGGGGATCAGCTCCGCCACCGCCTTGCCCATCTGTTCGCGCAGGTAGGTCAGGTAGTCACGCGTGAGGGTGAGGTCGCCCACCGGGTCGGTGGACATCCCGCCATGGCCCGGCACCAGCACCTTGGGATTCAGGGCCAGGAGCCGGTCCAGGGCGGCCAGCCAGAGGCGCGAATCGGCCTCGCCGACGAAGGGTACGCGCCCTTTGAACACCAGATCGCCGGCGTAGAGCACGCCATCGCCGACCACGTACAGGGCGAGGTCTTCGGGTGAATGCGCGGGGCCGACATGGCGTATCTGAAACCGTACACCGCCCAATTCGAAATCGGTGTCGCCCTCGAGCCACACATCCGCCTCGATGAAACGTTGCCGGTCCTGGCTCACCCAGGGATCGAGGACTTCCTTGCGTTGTTCGAAGCGCAGCCGGGCGGCGATGTGGCGCGTGGCCCCCCTGGCGTATGCATGCGCCCAGATCTCGGCGCCGGCATCCTTGAACACCTGCAGGCCGTAGTAGTGATCGGCGTGGTAATGGCTGACGATGACGCGCAGTATCGGAGCGTCGGTGATCTTGCGGATCTCCCCCAGCATGGCCTGCGCGAGCGAGGGCGTGCCCAGGCTATCGAACACCACGACCCCGGCCGGCGTGACGACGAAACCGGCGTTGGACATGAACCCCTCGTTATTTGCCGAGGCCGCGCCGGACAGACCAGGGATGTAATAGCTGTGCGGACCGACCTGGACCGCCCTGACCTCGACCGATACCGGGGGGTAGGCCGCGGCCTGGGCGTACAGGGTGACCAGGGTCAGGACGATGGCGATCAGACCGTGCATGGCGGGTTCTCCTCTATTTCCAGTGTCCCCATAGGGAACGTGCCGCATGGGATGTTGTAACATGTTTGGCTGCACCGCCAGGCATTGGTTTCCCGAATTGAACCTGAAGCGTCTCCTGCCTTTCCTGCTCGCCTTCGTCCTGCCGCTGGTCGTGGTGTATGCCTGGTGGGGGGGATTCAACCCGGTCGATATCGAGCAGGCGGTGCGTGGCCCCTACACCTATGCCTATGTCGAGCACACCGGAGATTACGCGAAGCTGGCGGATCAACTGCCGCGGGTACGCGCGGCCCTGGAACGGGCCGGCATACGACCCGGCGACGCCTTCAGCGTGCTCTATTCCCATCCCGACGTGGTGGCGCGGTCCGATAGGCGGGCGCGGGTGGGGTATCTGGTGGCGCCCGGGACCGCGGTACCGCCATCCCTGCAGATCGATACCCTGCCCGCCCGCCCGGTGCTCATCGCTCGGGTGAGGGCGGCCATGTTGCTCGCCCCCAGTCGCGCCTATCAGGCCCTGGATGCGTATCTGAGGGAAGACGGCAAATCGATCGCCATGCCCGCCGTCGAGATCTATGCAGCGTCGGGCAGCGTCCTGAGACCAGGTCTGCTCACCGTGGAGGTGGCAAGTCCGTGACCCTGTTCTCCGTCCTCGCCGCCCTGATCTGGGATTATCTCCAGCCCCTGCGCGACCCTTCCGCCCCTGCGCGGGTGCTTAACCGTTATGTCGACTGGCTGCTCACCCGCGTCAATGCCGGCATGGAAAGGCACGGCATGCTCGCCTGGACTGCCGGGGTGCTCGCACCCGCCCTGCTGGTCGGCCTTGCCGGCGCCCTGCTGGGGCAGCTCCTGGGCTTGCTGGAGTGGGTTTGGAACGTGATCGTGCTCTATTTCTGTCTGGGTTTCAGGCAATACGGCTTTGCCGTGGCCGAGGTCGCCCGGCCCCTGCGTCAGGGGGACCTGGCGCGCGCCCAGGGCAGGCTCATGACCTGGCGCCCCGGCGCTGCGCAGTGCATGAACGAAAACGAGGTCGCCCGCAGTGGCATCGAACAGGCCTTGCTGCTGGGCCTGACACGCCTGTTCGGCGTGCTGTTCTGGTTTGCCGTGCTTGGGGTGTTCGGCGCCCTGTTCTACCGTCTGAGCGGCATGTGCCGCGATCGTTGGCAGGCCGAGCCCAGCTTCTGCGCTTTTCCGCGTCGGTTCGCCTACTACCTGGACTGGCTGCCTGCGCGTCTGGCCGCCTTCAGTTTCGCCATCGTCGGCAATTTCGAGGACGCTATCTACTGCTGGCGCAACCAGGCCGGTGCCTGGGGCGAGCGCAACGAAGGCGTGCTGCTGGCGGCCGGGGCGGGTGCGCTGGGGGTGAAGTTGGGCGGCCCCCTCAGCCTGCCGGGCGGGGAACTGCTCAGGCCCGAGCTGGGTTGTGGAGACCTGGCCGACGCGGATTACCTGGATGGCGCTGTGAGCCTGATCTGGCGTGCCGTGATGCTGTGGGTGGGGGTGATCGCGCTGCTGTGGATTGGGGGTTTGTGAACACCGCGCCACGCGGGCCACGGGGGCTAAACTTCGCTGCGGATATGCCGTAATCAGCATCGTCGACAACACTATCTGGACCGGCGCCCATGAACCTCCTTGCTTTCCTGAACGGTGATCGCAGCAAATCGACGGTATTGGAGGCCAGCCTCCAAAGCCTGGAAGCCGAGAACAGGCAGTTGCGTAGTCAGCTGGAGGCGCTCATGCGTGACAAGGCCGAGCTGGAGGAGAAAAACCGGTCATTGCGAGGCGAAGGGGACTTTCTCCTGGATGTGGTGGCCAATCTGGAGCGTTTCGGCCAGTCTTTCGTGGAGAGTCAGCGCAGCCTGGGCGGGCTGGCCACACGGCTGCGCGAGGAAAAACAGGGCGCGGTGGAGGCTGCCGGTATCTCGGCCAACACACGCGGTTCCATCTCCAGCATCTCCGGCAATCTGCGCTCGCTGTCGCAGGATTCGCATGCATCGGCGGAGCGGGTCGACGGCCTGCAGGCACGGGCCGGCCAGATTGGCGGCATCGTCAGCCTGATCAAGGACATCGCCGATCAGACCAATCTGCTGGCGTTGAACGCCGCCATCGAGGCCGCCCGCGCCGGCGAACAGGGACGCGGTTTCGCGGTGGTGGCCGACGAGGTGAGAAAGCTCGCCGAGCGCACCGCCAACGCGACCAGCGAGATTTCACAACTGGTCTCCGCCATTCAGCAGGAGACCCAGGAGGCGCGCGACGCCATGGAGAACCTGGCGACCCAGGCGGCCAGGTTCAGCGAGCAGGGGGCGGGGGCCACCGAGAGCATGCAGGTCATGCTCGACCTGTCGCAGCGCATGGAGGGGGCGATTGCCGCCTCCTCCTTGCGCAGTTTCGTCGAGCTGGCCAAGGTGGATCACCTGATCTACAAGTTCGAGGTCTATCGCGTACTCCTCGGTCAGTCGGACAAGCAGGCCGATGCCTTCGACAGCCATACCGCCTGCCGGCTGGGCAAGTGGTATTACGAGGGCGAGGGGGTGGCTTGTTACTCGAGGTTGCCCGGTTACCGGGAGATGGAAAACCCGCACATGCTGGTGCACAAGCATGGCGTCGAGGCGATCCGGCTCTATCGCGAGGGGCAGAGGGATGCAGCGGTCAAGGCCGTCGAGAAGATGGAGTCGGCGAGCATGGAGGTGCTCAAGAGCCTGGAGCGGATGGCCCACACCGGCGAGGTGGACACGCACGTCCTCTGCGCGCACTGACTGCACGCCGTCATGCCGCAAGGCCCCGGCATCGCCATGCCGGGGCCTTGCGCTTTCGGGCCCGGAACGTTGATTGTGGCGGCGGGTGTGGAGTCGTGTACCCTGAGCGCCTGCGCCAGCACGTCTTGCCATCATGCTCAACGCCCTCTGGATCGGCTTCTTCCTCAGCGCTTTCGTCGCCGCCTGTTGGCAATTCCTGGTCTACGGCAACCAGGGTATCTTTGCCGCCCTCATGCAGGCGGCTTTCGACAACGCCAAGACCGCCTTCGAGATCGCACTGGGCCTCACCGGCGTCATGTGCCTGTGGCTGGGGGTGATGAAGATCGGCGAGCGGGCCGGCTTCCTCGACGCCCTGGCGCGCCTGCTGGCGCCCCTGTTCGCGCGGCTGTTCCCGGACGTGCCGCGCGGTCATCCCGCACTGGGTTCGATCACCATGAACCTCTCGGCCAACATGCTGGGTCTGGACAATGCCGCCACGCCCATCGGGCTCAAGGCCATGCGCGAGCTGCAGGCGCTGAATCCGGACAAGGACACCGCCAGCAACGCCCAGATCCTGTTCCTGGTCCTGAACGCCTCCTCGGTAACCCTGCTGCCGGTGACCATCTTCACCTACCGGGCGCAGATGGGGGCGGCCGACCCGACCGATGTCTTCATCCCCATCCTCATGGCTACCTACTGCTCCACCCTGGCCGGGCTCGCCTTCGTCTCGATGACCCAGCGCATCCGTCTGCTCGAACCGGTGGTGCTGGGCTGGCTCGCAGGCCTCACCCTGGCCGTGGGGGGGCTCGCCGCCTGGTTCGCCAGCCTGCCGGCCGACGAACTGGCCCCCCGCTCGGCTCTGGTGAGCAACTTCCTGCTGCTCGGCCTGATCGTGCTGTTTCTGATCGGCGCCGTCGTCAAGCGCGTCAATGCCTACGAGGCCTTCATCGATGGCGCCAAGGAGGGCTTCGGCGTGGCGGTGACCATCATCCCCTACCTGGTCGCCATGCTGGTGGCCATCGGGCTCATGCGCGCCAGCGGCCTGCTGGGGCTGCTGGTGGAGGGCGCACGGAGCCTCGTGCAGGGGCTCGGCTATGACGCGGCCTGGGCCGAGGCCCTGCCCACCATGCTGATGAAGCCCCTGTCCGGCTCGGGCGCGCGCGCCATGATGATCGAGACCATGCAGACCCACGGCGCCGACAGCTTCGCCGGGCGGTTGGCCAGCATCGTCCAGGGCAGCACCGAGACCACCTTCTACGTCCTGGCCGTGTATTTCGGCGCGGTGGGCATCAAGCGCGTGCGCCATGCCGTGGCCGGCGGCCTCGTGGCCGATGCGGCCGGCTTCGCGGCGGCGGTGGCGGCGGCGTATCTGTTCTTCGGCACCCGAGTCTGACCAGGCACTCGGCCAGGCCTCCTGTGGCCGGGCTCACAGGGACCGCGCTGGCGGACCCGGTAATCTTTGCCAATACTGTGGAATCAGCCCCTCCAGAAGGCCGTCATGCTCCCGCGATTCATCACCTGGCTTAAGCGTCTGCTGCTGTTGTTCGTCGGCCTGATCGCGTTCTATCTCGTGCTCGGCTACTGGATCGCCCCGCCCCTGATCAAGTGGGGCGCGGAGCGCTACGTGGCGCAGGAGCTGGGGCATCGTCTGAGCCTGGGCGAACCGCAGATCGATCCGCTGCGGTTGACGGTGCGGCTGGCCAACCTGCGTCTGGACGATCCCGACGGCGTCCCCCTGGCAGGGTTCAGGGAGCTTTTCATCGATTTGGAGACGGACAGCCTGTGGAACCGGGCCTATGTCGTGCGCGAGGTTCGCCTGGAGGCTCCGGCGGTCCATTTCGAACGGCGGGCCGACGGCAGCCACAACTTCGCCCGCCTGATCGAGGCCTTGAAGAAGGAAGAGGAAGAGAAGAAGCCGTTGCCGCGCCTCTGGGTGAAGAGTCTAGCCGTGCAGGGCGGTCGGATCGAGTTCGCCGACCACAGCGTGTCACCCGCCTACTCCACCCGTGTCGAGCCGCTCGAACTGGCCGTCACCGACCTGTCCAGCCAGCCGGACCGTGAGGGCCGTTACCGCTTCTCCACCCGCAGCAGTCAGGGCCTGGCACTGCGCGGTGAGGGGGCCCTGCATCTGGAGCCCCTCAGGGTGGCGGGTGATCTCGCTCTGGACAACCTGGTCCTGGCCCAGTTCGCGCCCTATCTGCGACCGCACGTGCGCATCGCTCCACCGCGCGGCACCCTGGCGCTTTCCGGCCGCTATCGCGTGGCGGACATGCAGGGGCGGATCGACGTGACTCTCGAAGAGCTGGGCCTCACCTTGGAGGGCCTTGGCCTGCGCGGCGGGACCGAGGCCGAAGACACCCTGGCGCTCGACCGTCTGGCCCTCGCCGGTGGCCGTATGAATCTGGAACAACGTCAGGTCACCTTCGACGCGCTCACCCTGTCCGGGGGGGACATCAAGCTGCGCGCCGCGCCGGACGGCGGTCTGCACGTGCAAGACTGGTTCCCCGCCCGGCCAGGACAGGCAGCGGATGCCAAGCCTGCAACGGCCGAGGCGGGCGGGGGCGGTCCGCCCTGGCGGCTGCAGCTCGGCGCTCTCGAGCTGGAGCGGATGGGGCTGCGCTACAGCGATGCGGCCACCCCCCTCAGCGCACGGGTCGGCAACCTCGGCCTTACGCTGCGGGCTCAGGCCGAGGCGGGTGCCGCGGGGTCCCAGGCGGAGATCGGCGCGCTGGCGGTGGACCTGACCGACATCGAGGTCACCGCCCGCCGTTCGCCCTGGGTTGCGCTGCAGACCCTGGGCCTGCGCGGTGAGCGCATCGCCTTTTCCAGCGGCGGTGAGTCACCCTGGCGTGTCGGTCTCCAGGGGGTGAGCCTGGAGGGCGTAGGCCTGCGCTACACCGAGACTGCCCTGGCGCGCCCCCTGGTCGTCCGCCTGGGTCGGCTCGCCATCGGCTTCGAGGCTCGTGCCGAGGCCCGGTCCGAGGCACCCGACCTCAAAGTGGAGGGGTTGGGCCTCAACGCATCGGGCATAGAACTCAGCTCCGCCGGGCAAGGGTCCCTCCTGAGTCTGGCGGGTATCGCCCTGCAGGATGGACGATTCGACCTGGCCGGCCGACGCTTCGACGCGCTGCGGCTCACCCTGGACCGCGGACACCTCGCTGCGGAACGCGATGCCCAGGGCCGCTTCCCGTTGCTGGAAGCCCTGCAACCCGCTGCGCCCGCACCTGGACGGTCCGGGCGTGGCAAGGCCGCGGGCGGAACAGGCCGACCGTGGTCCTTCGGACTCGCTCGCGCCGAGCTGAACGCCTTCCAGGTCGGGCTGCGCGACGCCGGCGTCGATCCGCCCGTTGCCATGACCCTGCAGTCCATCAACGTGCGCGCGGACAACCTCAGCCAGGACCTGAAGGCGGCCATCCCCTTGAAGCTCTCGCTGCAGGTGAAGGAGGGCGGCGCCTTCCAGGCCGAGGGCCGGGTCATTCCCGCCGCGCCCAGCGCAGACCTGCGCCTGCGACTGAGCGACCTCAGCCTGACCCCGGCCCAGCCGTATATCGGCCAGGCTGCCAACCTCACCCTGGTGTCCGGGCAGGCCTCCAGTCAGGGCCGGCTGCGCTATGACCAGGACGTGCGCTACGAAGGTGCCTTCCAGGTCGCCGACCTGCTCATCAACGAGGCCGGCAGCGACAACCGCTTCCTGGCCTGGAAGTCTCTCGCCACCGAGGACCTGAAGGTGGGCAACCGGGGGCTGGAGATCGACGAGCTGAAGCTGGACAGTCCTGGCGCCAAGCTGATCATCTATGAGGACAAGAGCGTCAACCTGAAACGCATCCTCAAGACGACCAGCGTCCAGGATGCGTCCTCCGTCTCGCCGGGGCAGGAGGCCGCGGCAGTGCAGCCGGCCCCCGCACAGACGCCGGAGGCTCGGGCCGAGGCGTCCGCAACCTATCCGATCAGCATCGCCCGTGTGAGTGTGGAGCGCGGCGATCTCGACTTCGCCGACCTGTCCCTGGCATTGCCCTTCGCCGCCCGCATCCATGAGTTCAAGGGTGGCATCAACGGCATCGCCAGCGCACCCGGCACGCCGGCCCAACTGGAGCTGGACGGTCGCGTCGACGAGTTCGGCCTGGCGCGCGCAGTCGGCCAGATCGAGTTGTTCGACCCGACCCGCTTCATGGACATCAGGGTGGTCTTCCGCAACGTGGAGATGACCAATCTCACGCCCTACACCGCCACCTTTGCCGGCCGCAAGATCGCCTCAGGCAAGCTGTCCCTGGATCTGGAGTACAAGATCCAGGAACGTCAGCTCCTCGGCGAGAACCAGATCGTCATGGACCAGCTCACCCTGGGGGAGCGGGTGGAGAGCCCCACCGCGCGCAACCTGCCCCTGGACCTCGCCATCGCCATCCTCAAGGACAAGGACGGCCGCATCGACCTCGGCCTGCCGGTATCCGGCAGCCTGGATGACCCCCAATTCAGCTATGGCCGGATCATCTGGAAGGCCATCGTCAATGTCGTCACCAAGATCGTCACCGCTCCCTTCCGGGCGCTCGGGCGGCTGTTCGGCAGCAGCGGCGAGGAGATGGAAGCGATCGTCTTCGACCCGGGCGAGGCCCGGTTGCTGCCGCCCGAACGCGAGAAGCTGGTGAAGCTCGCGCAGGGCCTGGACAGGCGTCCCAACCTGGCCCTAGACGTGCGCGGCGCCTATCACCCCGAGGGTGATGCCGCCGCGCTGCGCGACCTCGACCTGCGCCGTGCCATCGCTGTGGAGATGGGACGCAAGCTCGCAGACGATGAGGATCCCGGCCCCATGGCGACCGGCCAGCCGGCGGTGCGCAAGGCCCTGGAGGCGCTCTACGCCCGACGGCTGGGCGCCAAGGCACTGGAGGACCTGCAGGCCAGGCATCGTCAGGCCAACCCGGGGCCGCCGCCGGAAGGGACGGTGGGCAAGCTGATCTCGCGCGTCTCCGGGCTGATCAAGGCCAAGCCGGAGCCGCTCGCGCCGGAGGAAGAGGCCGCCCTGAAGGGGACCGACCTGCATGCGCTCATGTATCAACGCCTGCTGCAGAGCGGGGCCGTGGACGAGGCCCGGCTGCAGGCCCTGGGCAGCCGGCGCGGCGAGGCCATCGCCGCCGCCCTGATCGCGGCGGGTATGCCCGACGCACGCATCCGCAGCGCCCCCCCGACGAAGTTGGAGGGCGAAGACCGGCAGGTACGCATCGAGCTGGGGGTGGCCGTGGCCGGCGCAGCGAACGACGGGCGGCCATCCGCACCGCCAGCCGTGGTCCACCCCTGAGACCTGCGTATGTAGTTCCTGAATCCGTGTCGATGCTGCCGGTCGCCTTGTAGGTTGGGCTTCAGCCCGACACCCAACCCGTCGCACTGGAGTCCGACTTACACCGGGTTGGTCGTGATCGACACGGATTCAGGTGGTTGACAAGCCTGGCTGTGTCATTCATCTGTAACATGGAGCCCGGACCATCAGAGGTTCTTGACCCCCATCGTGCCCATGCAGGAATACCCCACCCTCGCCGCCGTCGACCTCGGTTCAAACTCCTTCCATCTGCAGGTCGGACGCGTCGAGGGCGAGCAGCTGTTCTATCTCGATGCGCACAAGGAGGCGGTACGTCTGGCCGGCGGGCTGACTGCCACCAAGCACCTGGATGCCGCTTCCCAGCGTCGCGCCCTCGACTGCCTGTCCCGTTTTGGCGAGCGGCTGAAGGGCATGCCCCCGGGCGCCGTGCGCGCCGTGGGGACCAGCGCGCTCAGGGTGGCGAAGAATGCGCCGGAATTCATGGACAAGGCGCGTGCCGCCCTGGGTTTCGAGATCGAGGTGGTGTCCGGGCGCGAGGAGGCGCGGCTGATCTACCTCGGCGTGGCGCACTCGCTGCCCCTCAATCAGGAGCGGCGGCTGGTGGTGGACATCGGCGGCGGTTCCACCGAGTGCATCCTCGGCGTCGGCTACGAACCCCAGGAGCGCGAGAGTCTGCGCATGGGGTGCGTGGTCTACACCCAGCGCTATTTCAACGACGGGCAGATCGACAAGGCGAGCCTCAGGGCGGCCGAGACCGATGCGCGCATAGAGATCCAGGCCGCCGCCTACGCCTTCCGCCGCGGGAGGTGGGCCGAGGCGGTGGGCTCCTCCGGCACGGCGCGGGCCCTGGGTGAGATCCTGCGCCAAAATGGCCGCAGCGACGGCAGCATCACCCTGGATGGTCTCCTGTGGCTGCGTGACCGGCTGCTCAAGGCCGGCAGCATACAGGGGCTGGAACTGCCGGGGCTGAAAGCGGAGCGCAGACCGGTCATCGTCGGTGGCTTCAGCATCATGCTCGCCCTGTTCCAGGAACTCGGCATCGAGACCATGACCGTCGCCCAGGGCGCCATGCGCGAAGGCATCCTGTGGGACCTGCTCGGCCGCGTCCACGACCGCGACATGCGCGACCTGACGGTGACCCAGTTCATGCGCCGCTACCACGTCGACGGCCGGCAGGCGCGGCGGGTCGAGCGCCTGGCCGTGGAACTCGCGCGCAACCTGCCGGGCCTGAACGATGAGGCGCTCCACCTTTTGTCCTGGGCGGCGAGGTTGCACGAAATCGGCATTTCCATCGCGCATTCCGGCTTCCATAAGCACGGTGCCTACATCCTGGAAAACGCCGACATGCCGGGTTTCTCGCGCCAGGATCAGGCCAGCCTCGCCAGCCTGGTGCGCGCCAGCAGGGGCGGTCTCGGCAAGGTCGCCCTGGCTGCCGACGACCCGCTTTGGCCGTTGATCCTCTGCCTGCGCCTGGCCAACATCTTCCATCTCAGCCGGACCGATAGCCGGCCCGAACCACTGACCCTGCAGTGCGGCGGCGGGCGCTGCTACCTGAGCCTGCCTGCAGCTTGGCTCAAGGCCAACCCCCTGACCCAGGCCGCGCTGGAAGCCGAGTTGCGCGAGTGGGCAGGCGTCTCGGCGTGGTTGCGCCTGACCGGCTTGCAGCCGACCTGATCAGGCCTTTGCCGCCAGCAGGTTGAGCAGGAAGGCTTGCGCCTCGAACGGCTTGCCCCGACGGGCGCGGCGACGATAGCTGCCGTCGGGCTGCATCTCCCAGGCTTTAGTGTTGTCTTTGAGGTAAGGCTTCAGCCCCTCGTTGATGACCCGTTTCTTGAGTTTGGCGTCGAGGATGGGGAAGCCGGTCTCGATGCGGCGGAAGAAATTGCGGTCCATCCAGTCGGCGCTGGCCAGATACACGTCCTCGCGGCCGCCGTTCCAGAAATAGAAGATGCGGTGGTGCTCGAGGAAGCGGCCGAGGATGGAGCGCACGCGGATGTGCTCCGACACGCCCGGCAGGCCGGGACGCAGTGCGCAGACGGCGCGCACGATGAGGTCGATCTGCACGCCGGCCTGGCTGGCTTCATACAGGGCGGCGATGATCCTGGGTTCGAGCAGGGCGTTCATCTTCGCCGCGATCACCGCCTTCTCGCCCTTGCGCGCGCGCTCGGTCTCGTTGCGGATGGCGGCCATCATGGTGCTGTGCATGGTGAAGGGAGACTGCAGCAGGTGCGAGTGTTCGCCGGCGTCGCCCAGGCCGGTGAGCTGCATGAAGACGTCGTTCACGTCCTGACAGAGGTCGTCGTGGCAGGTCAGCAGCCCGAAGTCGGTGTACAGCCGCGCGGTGCGCGCATGGTAGTTGCCGGTGCCGAGGTGGGCATAGCGTTTGAGCCGGCCGCCCTCGCGCCGCACCACCATGGCCAGCTTGGCATGCGTCTTGTAGCCGACCACGCCATAGACCACGTGCGCGCCGGCCTTCTCCAGTTCCACCGCCCAGTTGATGTTGGCCTCCTCGTCGAAGCGGGCCAGCAGCTCGACCACCGCAGTCACCTCCTTGCCGCGCTGGGCGGCAGCGATCAGGTGGCGCATCAGCTCGGAGTCGGTGCCGGTGCGGTAGACGGTCTGCTTGATGGCCAGGACATTGGGGTCCTCCGCCGCCTGGCGGATGAAATCGATCACCGGCTGGAAGGACTGGAAGGGGTGGTGCAGCAGGATGTCGCCGGCGCGGATGGCGGTGAACATGTCATCATCCTTGCTGTTGCAGAGCTGGGCCGGCAGGCCGGGGCTGAAGGGGGGGTACTTGAGGTCGGGCCGGTCGACCTTATCCGGCACGTTCATCAGGCGCACGAGGTTGACCGGGCCGCGCACCTGGTAGAGGTCCTCCGCCCCCAGGTTGAACTGGCGCAGCAGGAAGTCGTAGGTCTCCGGCGGGCACATGTCGGAGACCTCCAGGCGCACCGCGTCGCCGAAGTGCCGGTGAGGCAGTTCGCCCTGCAGCTGCTCGCGCAGGTTCTTGTTCTCCTCCTCGTCGACGAACAGGTCGGAGTTGCGCGTGACGCGGAACTGATGGCAGCCCAGGACCTGCATGCCGGCGAACAGCGCCCCCACATGCGCGTGCAGGATGGAGGAGAGGAAGACGAAACCGTACTCGCAGCCGGCCACCTCGGCCGGGAGCTGGATCACCCGCGGCAGCGCACGCGGCGCCTGCACCACCGCCTTGCCTGAGCTGCGCCCGAAGGCGTCCTTGCCGGAGAGCTCGACGGCGAAGTTCAGGCTCTTGTTGAGCACGTTCGGGAAGGGGTGGGCGGGGTCCAGGCCGATGGGGGTCAGGACCGGCATGATCTCGTTGTAGAAGTATTCGCGCACCCACTCGGCCTGTTCCGGCGTCCATTGCGAGCGCTTGTAGAAGCGGATGCCGTGCGCGGCCAGTTCCGGCAGCACTTCGTCGTTGAGCACCTCGTACTGACGCGCAACGATCGCATGGGCACGCTTGGATACCTCGCGCAAGGCGGCCCTGGGCGTGAGACCGTCGGGGCTCAGGTGATGGGGGTTCACCCGCATCTGTTCCCTGAGGCCCGCCACCCGGATCTCGAAGAACTCGTCCATGTTGCTGGAGGTGATGCACAGGAAACGCAATCGCTCCAGAAGAGGCGTGGCGGAGTCTTCCGCCTGGGCCAGGACGCGGCGGTTGAATTCCAGGATGCCGAGTTCGCGGTTGATCAGGTGTTCGCTGGGAGGCAGGTGACTCATGCGGGCACTTAGTCGGCTATTGGGCAGTCGAGATGCTAACCTGTACGTTTAACGTCTTCTAGCCCGCCGCTGTGGAAATCGAGATCAAACTCGCCCTGGAGGCCCGATCGGCGAACCGCTTCAAACGCCACCCTGCCCTCGCGGGGCTGAAGCCAGCCTCGGCCCGACTGCATAGCCTTTACTTCGATACCCCTGCATTCGATCTGCTACGCGCCGGCATCGCCCTCAGGTTGCGCCGAGTCGGCTTCCACTGGGTGCAGACCGTGAAGGCGAGGGCGGACAGCGGTGGCGTGCTGGCCCAGCGTCCGGAATGGGAGGTCCGGGTCACCGGCAACCGGCCAGACCTGGATGTCCTGCCTGCCGAGGCGCGCCGGTTGATCCCAGCCTCCGTCGGGGTCGGCCTGGCCCCCGCCTTCGAGACCGAGTTCCGCCGCGCCACCTGGCAGGTCGAGCAGGGGGGCAGCCTGATCGAGGTGGCCCTGGACCGGGGCGAGATTCGCGCTGGCGGGCAGGCATGGCCGCTCTCGGAGCTGGAACTGGAGCTCAAGTCGGGCGAGCTCGACGCGCTCTTCGCCCTGGCCGATCGCCTGCTGGAGGACTTGCCCTGCCATCTGGAACCGCGCAGCAAGGCGCAGCGTGGTTACCAGCTCGCCGGCGCGCTGTCGCTGGCGCCGGCGAAGGCGGCGATGCCCGAACTGCGCGCGGACGTGCCGGCGAGTGTCGCCTACACCGCCATCGTCCGCGCCTGCATGGCGCAGTTCGAGGCCAACCTGCCCGGCTTCCTGCAGGCGGAAGAGCCCGATCCGGAATACGTACACCAGATGCGGGTGGCCATGCGGCGGCTGCGCGCCGTCACCGGGCTCGTGCGCTTCATGCAGCGACAGACGCCTGCCTGGGTGGGCGAACTGAGATGGCTCATGGGGGAACTCTCCACGGCACGGGACTGGGACGTCTTCGTCACCGAAACCTTGCCAGGGGTGCGCCAATGTCTGGAACAGCCCGGCGTGCTGGATATCCTCGGAAAAGCGGCGCAGCGCCTGCGCCGGCAAGCCGACGCGCGGGCCAGGACGGCGCTGGCCAGCCCCCGTCTGGCCCGCCTCTGGCTGGCCATGGAACGGGACCTGGCCACGGACACTGCCTCGCCGATCACCACGCGGGAATGGGCCAGGACTGCCCTCGACCGCCGCTACCGTCAGATCCGCCGCCTGGGCAGCCGCCTGGACGAACTGGACCCGGCCGAGCGCCACGCCCTGCGTATTGCCGGCAAGAAGCTGCGCTACGCCGCCGAATTCTTTGCCTGCCTGCATCCCAAGGCGGCCAGACGTTTCATCGCCAGCCTGGCTGGCTTGCAGGACGTGCTGGGGATCCTCAACGACGTGGCGGTGACCGCACACCTGCTACAGGAAGCCAAGCAGAGCGGCGGTCATGCGGTCTGGGAAGGGGCGGGTCTGGTGGCCGGCTTCCTGGCGCGGGAACAGGACCTGCGCCTGGCCGAACTGGGGCGACACTGGCGCGAATTCCGCCAGCAGCGGCCGTATTGGCGCTGAATCAGGCGCTGAAGCAGCGCAGACGCTCCAGGTCGAGCACGGTGATGCTGCGGCCGTGCACCTCGATCAGCCCCGCCTGGGCCAGTTGAGTCAGCACGCGCGACAGGGTCTCGGGCGCGAGATTGAGCTGGGCGGCGAGGGTCTGCTTGCTGGTGCCCAGGGCCACCTCGTAGCGACGGCTGCCCGCCGGCGCCTGCTGCGAGAGGAAGAAGGTCACCCGCTGCAGGCTGGTGCGCGAGGTGCAGGCCTCGATGTCGGTCAGCAGTTCATGCAGGCGCACGCACAGGCTGGCCAGCATCTTGCGGCACAGCAGCGGGCTGTGCTCGATGGCACGGGCCAGGGCCTCCTTGCCGATGAGCAGGAGGATGCTCTCCTGCATGGCCTGGGCGCTCACCGGATAGGGTTTGTCCAGGAACACCACCGCCTCGCCGAAGGTGCAGCCCGGCCCCTCCATATGCACGACCTTCTCCCAACCCTGGGTCGAGGGCAGGAAGAGCTTGATCTGCCCCATCACCACCACATGGATGCCGTGCGGCGTATCCCCCTTGTTGAACAGGATCTCGTGCTTGTGTACGCGGTATTCACGCGTCTGCGCTGCCAGCGCGCGCAGCTCCGCCTCGTCAAGGCCCCGGAACATGGGTTGTCGGGAGAGGATTTCCTCGATGGAATGGCGAGTCTCCTGGATCATCTGGCCTGACTCCTTGCGGGGAGTAAGAATGTACCACCAAAACGCGATTTCATTGATGCAGGTCAAAGTCGATTCCGGATCGATTTGTCACTATGACATGGTTGCTGATCGACGAGGTAACCATGAATCTTTCCGGTATCTTCGTGGCGGCCAAGCCCGAATGGCTGCCCAGTGTGGTGGCGGAGCTGAATGCGCTGCCCGGCGTCGAGGTGCACCAGGTGGACGAGGCCACCGGACGCATCGTCGTGGTACAGGAGGCCGCAGACATC
Source organism: uncultured Burkholderiales bacterium (assembly GCA_938038385.1). Lineage (GTDB taxonomy): Bacteria > Pseudomonadota > Gammaproteobacteria > Burkholderiales > Thiobacillaceae > JANWZL01. Next base: position 70,221 of record CALHRD010000110.1, on the reverse strand, counting down.
CCCGCCGAGATCGAGGGGCTCAAGCGCATCAAGGCCTTGCCGCACGTGGTGACGGCCGAGATGGTCTACCACTACCTCGCCGATGACCGGCAGGTCTACGACGACCTGCCCGCCGAACTGGTCGAACAGGACAGCCCAGCCTGTGCTGTTCCGGCCTATCTGAACGATTGAACCCAAGCGAAGGAGGCTGTCATGGGACTGTCACGCCGAGATTTTCTGAAGACCAGCATCGCCGCCAGCACCGCCGCCACCGTCGGCATGCCGGTGGCCAAGCAGGCAGCGGCCGCCGTCAAGGCGTCCGAGGCGGGCTGGCAGTGGGACAAAGCGGTCTGCCGCTTCTGCGGCACCGGCTGCGGCATCATGGTGGCCACCAAGGATGGTCAGCTCGTGGCCACCAAAGGCGACCCGGACGCGCCGGTCAACCGGGGGCTGAACTGCGTCAAGGGCTATTTCAACGGCAAGATCCAGAGCGGCAAGGACCGCCTCACCCAGCCGCTCATGCGCATGAAGGACGGCAAGTTCGACAAGAAGGGACAGTTCGTGCCGGTCACCTGGGAGCAGGCCTTCGACGAGATGGAGCGTCAGTTCCGCCGAGTCTATGCGGAGAAGGGGCCGACCGGCATCGCCATGCTCGCCTCGGCGCAGAAGACGATCCAGGAGGGCTATGCCTTCAACAAGCTGTTCAAGGCCGGCTGGCGCAGCAACAACATCGACCCCAATGCGCGCAACTGCATGGCCAGTGCGGTGGCCGCCTTCTACAGCGTGTTCGGCACCGACGAACCGGCCGGCAACTACGACGACATCGAGTATGCCGACACCATGGTGCTGTGGGGCGCCAACATGGCGGAGATGCACCCCATCCTGTGGTCGCGCGTCACCAACCGTCGGCTGGGACACAAGGCCGCGCGCGTGATCAACCTTACCACCTTCCGCAACATGTCCTCGGACATCGCGGATCTGGAGATCATCTTCAAGCCGCAGACCGATCTGGCCATCCAGAACTACATCGCGCGCGAGATCATCGCCCGCAATGCCGTGAACTGGGACTTCGTCAACAAGCACTGCGTGTTCGCCACCGGTCCCTACGACATCGGCTATGGCATGCGTCCGACCGACAAATTCGCCTTCCCGGCGGAGAAGGACGTGCAGGAAAGGGAACGCAGGGTCAAGCTGGACAAGTACGAGGCCATCGCCCAGCGCCGTACCGAGGGCGAGATCGTGGAGCAGAAGAACACTGCCAACCCGGCTGCGCACTGGCTCATCACCTTCGAGGACTTCAAGAAGGCCGTCGAGCCCTACACCCTCGATTTCGTCGCCGAACTGGCCAAGGGCGATCCGGACGAGCCCCTGGAGCAGTTCAAGGCCAAGCTCAAACAGTTGGCCGATCACTACATCGACCCGCAGCGCAAGGTGGTGTCGTTCTGGACCATGGGCTTCAACCAGAGCGTGCGCGGTACCTGGGTCAACGAACAGTGCTACATGAACCACCTGCTGCTGGGCAAGCAGAGCCAGCCCGGCAACGGCGCCTTCTCCCTCACCGGGCAGCCGTCGGCTTGCGGCACGGCGCGCGAGGTGGGGGTGTTCTGCCATCGCCTGCCGGCCGACCGCTTGATCCCCAACCCGGCGCACCGGGCCTTCACTGAAAAGCAGTGGAACCTGCCGCCCAAGACCCTCAACCCGCAGATCGGCTCGTTCTACGCCAAGATTCTGCGCGACCTGGAGGACGGTAGTGTCAAGTGGCTCTGGGTCGCGGTGAACAACCCCTTCCAGTCTCACCCCAACATCAACCACTGGCTCAAGGCTGCGCGCGAGTTGGACAACTTCGTCGTCGTGTCCGAGGCCTATCCCGGCGTCTCGGCCAAGGTGGCGGATGTCATCCTGCCGTCGGCCATGATCTTCGAGAAATGGGGCAGCTACGGCAACGCCGAGCGCCGCACGCAGCACTGGCGCCAGCAGGTCATGCCGCCCGGACAGGCGCGCGCCGATATCTGGCAAGCCATGGAATTCTCCAAGCGCTTCAAGATCAAGGACTTCTGGGGCGAGCAGAAAGTGCCCGGCCTGAAAGCGGAGGGTTACGAGGACGGCAAGCTGCCCAGCGTGCTGGACGAAGCGGTGAAGATGGGCTACTCGCCCGAGGACAGCCTGTACAAGGTTCTGTTTGCCACTCCGGCCAACCTCAAGGTGCGCTGGCCAGACGCCGTGGCCAAGGGTCATCCCAACCATGTCGCCACGCTGCTGGGTGACGGCTGGTTCCCGGAGAAGGCGCTGTGGCAGGAGTATGTCCCCTTCACCCGCGGCGACGGCAAGGACCTTGCCGACTTCGACGTCTATCACGGCGACAAGGTGCGCGGTCTCAAGTGGCCGGTCGTCGATGGCAAGGAGACCGGCTGGCGCTTCAACGAGCAGTACGACCCCTACGTCAAGAAGGGCGCCGGCTTCGAGTTCTACGGCAAGCTGTTCAAGGCCATCCCCACGGGTGATCTCGACAAGGTCACCGATCCCAAACCGGTGTCCGTGGCGGGCAAGGCCAAGATCTTCTTCCGGCCCTACGCTGCCCCGGTGGAGCAGCCTGACGCCAACTACGACCTCTGGTTCTGCACCGGCCGCGTGCTGGAGCACTGGCACACCGGCACCATGACGCGGCGAGTGCCTGAGCTGCACCGTGCCGTGCCCGCCGCCGTGCTGTGGATGCATCCGGACGATGCCAAGGCACGTGGCCTCAAGCGCAACGATCTGGCCTGGGTGGAATCACGCCGCGGTAAGGTTCAGATCCGCGTCGAGACCGGCGGGCGTAACGCCATGCCCAGGGGTTACACCTACGCCCCGTTCTTCGATGAAGGCGTGCTCGTGAACCGGATCTGCATCGACGCTGCCTGTCCGATCTCGAAAGAGAGTGACTACAAGAAGAGCGCCGTGAAGGTCTACAAGGCATGACGAGTCAGGTGCAAAGGGCTGGGCGCGGGTAGCAGGGAGATCGTCATGGCACATCCCCCAGGATCTGGCCTTGACCCTGGAACCTTGAAACCATGGATGTGAAACGGCGCGAATTCATGGTCCACGTGGCCCAGGGCACGGCCGTTGCCGCCACGGGGGCCATGCTATGGCTCTACATGCTGCGTCAGGAAGCGCGGGCACATCCCTTCGCCCTGCGCCCGCCGGGTGCACTGCCGGAGGCGGATTTCAACGCGACCTGTATCAAGTGTGGCAAGTGCGTCAACGCCTGTCCCTACGACACCCTCGACCTGGCTGCCGCGGGAGGTGATCTGCCCATCGGCACGCCTTACTTCATCCCGCGCGACATCCCCTGCTATCTGTGTCCCGACATCCCCTGCATGAAGGCCTGTCCGACCGGGGCGCTGTCGCCCGAGCTGAAGGACATCAACGATTCCCGCATGGGGCTGGCGGTCATCGACCTGGAGAACTGTCTGTCCTGGCGGGGTCTGCGCTGCGAGATCTGCCATCGCGAATGTCCGCTCAAGGGCAAGGCCATCACCCTGGAGACGCACCCCCGGCCGATCTCCAAGCATGCGATGTTCTATCCCATCGTCCACTCGGACGCCTGCACCGGCTGCGGCATCTGCGAGAAGGCCTGTCCGACGACCGAAGCTGCGATCCGCGTGCTGCCCCACAAGATGGTGCAGGGCAAGATCGGCGACCATTATCGTCTGGGCTGGACCTTCGACACCGAGATCACCCAGGACTTCAAGCCCGCACCGCCCGCGGCTTCGAGTGCGCCGCCAGCGGCCACGCCCAAGCGGGCGCCCGGCATGGACTACCTGAATGAGGGTGGACTGTGAACGCCGGTGAAGAACTCAGGCAGGAAGCGCTCGCCTCGATCGAGAAGATCCGCCAGCGCACGTTCGGTCAGCGTCTGTGGTCCTGGCGTTACATCCTGCTGCGCCGTGTCTCCCAGTTCGGCATCCTGCTCATGTTCTTCGGTACCGCCCACTGGGGCTGGCAGGTGGCGAAGGATGTGCCCCTGCTCACCGGAAATCTGTCGGCCTCCAAGTTCATCGGTCTGATCCCGCTCGCCGACCCCTTCGCCGTCCTGCAGATCTTCCTCACCGGCCACGTGCTGCAGACCGAGGTCGTGCTGGGAGCTGGCATCGTCTTCGCGATCTATCTCCTGGCGGGGGGGCGTGTGTACTGTGCCTGGGTCTGCCCCGTGAACCTGGTGACGGACCTGGCCGCCTGGTTGCGCATGCGGCTGGACATAAGGCCAATCTTCCACATCAACCGCAGCGTGCGCTACCTGATGCTGGCCGCGGCCCTCGTCCTGTCGGTGGTCACGGGGGTGGCGGCCTTCGAGTGGGTGAGCCCCATCGGCATGATGCACCGGGAGATCATCTTCGGCCTGGGTTTGGGCTTCATCGCCCTGCTGGCCATCTTCCTGTTCGATCTGCTGATCCTGAAGAACGGCTGGTGCGGCCATCTCTGTCCCCTGGGGGCGTTCTGGTCGGTCGTCGGCAGGCACACCGCACAGTTGCGGGTACGTTTCGATGCCTCGACCTGCACCCACTGCGGAGAGTGCGCCCGTGTCTGTCCCGAGCCCCAGGTGCTGAATCTGAAACGGATCGAGGCGGTTGGCTTCGTCTATTCCGGCGAGTGCAGCAACTGCGGGCGCTGCAGTCCCCTGTGTCCCGAGGGCAGCCTGGCCTTCGATTGGCGGCCTCTGATCCGCATACACAATGCGCGGTCAAGGGGGGCCGGTTCACGCGTGAATTGACCGAGGAGAACGAGATGAGCAAACAGATCGTACTGTATGCCGGGATGTTTCTGACCCTGTGTGCCTGCGCCGCCACGAACCAGCCCATACCGGATGACGCCATGGGCCTGTCCAAGACCAGCGTCTTCACCGACCCGGTGCCGGAGGCGTTCGATTATCCGGCCGACCGTCCCGGCGCCGGCAAGCAGTATGCACCGCCCTATCACACCGCGCCGCCGATGATCCCGCATGACGTCAGCGCCTATACCCCGATCACGCGCGAGAAAAACCTGTGCGTGGGCTGTCATGTCCAGCCCGCCATGCTGGGCCAGGCCGTGCCCAAGGGTGTGCCCACCCCCGTGTCGGCGAGCCACTATACCGATGTCAAGGCGGGCACGCTGGATGGCGGCCACCACGTCTGCACCGCCTGTCATGCCCCGCAGGCCAAGGTCGAACCCCTGGTCGAGAACAGGCTGGGTCGGGACAGATAGCCCGATGTGCAGAGTCATGCCCTGAACAGATGACATGCGTCCTCCGGCCGCCTGCGGGCGGCTTTTTTCAGGGTGCGCGGGCGCGGATGTGCATCTCGCCGCCTTCCATGCCGACGGCGAAACGGGAGAGGAAGCTCATGCCGAGCAGCACCGTGTCACCCGGCATGTCCGGCACGATGACGCCGCTGACATTGCTGGCGGCAAGGCCCGCCAGTTCGACCGACGCGAGGCGGGTGGCATAGGCGGTGGTGACGCCGGCGGCGGTGGCGGTGCGCAGGGCGGGGCCCCGTTCGGCGCCGACGGCACGGGCCACTTCCGTAGGCATGGCGACGTTGGTCGCACCCGTGTCCACCAGGAAGGTCACCGGCACGCCGTTTATGCGTCCTGGCGCCACGAAGTGTCCGCCGGCGTTGCGCCTGAGCACCACGCTGTCGGATGCGGCCATCCGGGCGAGACCGGCATTGGGATTTTCCTGCCGCTCCACCCAGCCGTCCATGGCCAGCCAGACCACACCGCCCAGCAGCAGCCAGGCGGCGACGATCATGCCCACGCCCCAGTTGCGCATCGTCTTTGCTTTCTGAACAGATTAGCCTGTGACCACAGGTGCCGAGGTGCGTTCTCGGCAGACATGGATCATGTGCAGTGCGGTGAGCAGGGGCGCCATCCCGCAGTGGTGCCACCACCACCTCCCTGGAGGTCTGGTCGCCTGCAGGGCCAGGGTAGCCTACCATTGCTCACTCCCCGGCCGCGTACCCCTCGCGTCGGGGGTCGGCGGCGCCGATCCACTGCCCATCCACGCCGACGATGAGGTGCAGGCCGCTGGTCATCTCGGCCTCGACGATCTCGTGCCCACGCCGGCGGAGGGCCTCGGCTAGGGCGGGCGGAGCGCGGTCGCGTTCCAGTTCCGTCGGACCATTGCGGCTGCCGGCATGCGGCAGGCGCACGACCTCGTCCAGCGTCAGATCGCCGTCGATGAGTGCGACCACCGCACGTGCGACATAGTTGATGATGCGGCCGCCGCCGGGCGAGCCCAGCACCGCGTAGAGCCTGCCCTCGCGATCCAACACCAGGGTTGGGCTCATGGCGGAGAGCGGCCGCTTGCCGCCTTCGACCCGGTTCGCCACCGCGTGTCCCGCCTCAACCGGGCGGAAGGCAAAGTCGGTCAACTGGTTGTTGAGCAGGAAGCCCTGCACCATCAGGCGGCTGCCGAAGGCGTCCTCGATGGAGCTGGTCAGGGCCACCGCGTTGCCGTCGGCATCGACCACGGACAGATGGGTGGTGGCCGGGCGCTCGATGCCTGCGCCTGCGGTCGCGGACGCTGCCGGTAGTTCACCCGGCGCGGCGCGACCCAGGCTGGCCTCGTCGCGGATCAGACGGGCGCGGGTGGCGAGATAGCCCGGGTCGAGCAGGCGGGCCACCGGTACGGCGACGAAATCCGGGTCGGCAAGGTAGTGGGCACGGTCGGCGTAGGCCAATCGACCCGCCTCGGCGAAGCGGTGCACCGCCATAGCGTCCTCGGGGTGGCGTGGCTCGAAGTGATCGAGCAAGCCCAGGATCTGCAGCAGCGTCACCCCGCCTGCCGGTGGTGGCATGCTGCAGACCCGGAAACCCCGGTAGGGCGTGCAGACCGGCGCGCGCGCTTTGGGCCGGTAGGCCGCCAGGTCCGCCATGGTCAGGTCGCCCGGGTGACTGGGGGCGTTGCGCACGGTCGCGACGATGTCCCGGGCCAGCTCGCCGGCATAGAAGTTCGACGCGCCCCCGGCAGCGATCCGGCGCAGGACACCGGCCAGTTCTGGATTGCGCAGCCGCGCCCCCACCGGCAGGGGACGCCTGGCCGCGTCATAGAACAGCCGCCGGGCCTGCGGGTCGTGCGGCAGGGCTGCATCCCTGGCGAGCAGGTGGTTGAGCCGCGGCGAGACGGGAAAACCCGCCTCGGCGAGTCGGATGGCGGGGGCAAAAAGGTCCGCCCATGGCAGCCGGCCGTGCGCCGCGTGCGCCTGCGCCAGCATGGCGACGAGACCCGGCACACCCACCGCCATGCCGCCGGTCACCGCCGCTCCGAAGGGCTGGGGCTGGCCCTCCGCGCGCTGGAACCGGTCCGGCCGTGCCGTCGCCGGGGCCGTTTCGCGCCCATCATAGGCCAGGATCTGGCCGCTGCCGCGGTCGTAATGGAGCAGGAAGCCGCCGCCGCCGATGCCCGAGGACTGCGGCTCGACGACGTTGAGCACGAGCTGTGCGGCGATGGCGGCATCCACCGCCGAGCCGCCGCGTGCCAGCATCTCCACTGCCGCCTGCGTCGCGTGCGCGTTGGCGGTGACGGCCATGTAGCGCTTGCCGACGGTGACCGGTCTGGGCGTGAAGCCCGATGCCAGTTCGGGTTGGGGACGGTCATCGGCGTGGATGCCGCTCGGCGTGACCAGCAGGAAGACAAGCAGCAGGCCCAGCAGGCCGGCCAGGGTGCGCGGGGGCAGGTCGGTCGTCATCCTGGCGCCGGCGGCCGAGGTCAGTAGAGCAGGTTGAGCATCAGCATCATCACCGCGATGAACAACACGGTCATGATGCCGCCGGCACGCAGGAAGTCGGCCACACGGTAATCGCCGGGGCCCATGATCAGGGCATTGACCTGATGCGTCGGCAAAAGAAAGGCATTCGAGGTGGCGAGCGCCACGGTCAGGGCGAACACGGCAGGGTTCGCGCCCGCCGTGAAGGCGATGTTGACCGCCAGCGGCACCAGCAATACCGTCGCGCCGACGTTGGACATGACCAGGGTGAAGACGGTGGCCAGTACGGCGATGGCGAGCTGCAGACCCCAGACCGCGACGTCGCCGAGCGCGGCAAGGGTCCGCCCGGCGATCCAGGCCGCCGTGCCGCACGGCGATGACGCGGATGCGATAGGCCCGTTCCACCTCATCCAGGGTCTGACCGACCAGCGGGGCGCCAGCGGGGACCAACACCTTGCTCAGGGCATAGTCCAGGCCATAGAGCTCCTGGAAATAATGCAGGGTGCCGGTGGCGCGGGTGATCTCCTCATGCCGGCGGCTTGGCAGGACGTAGCGGCTGGCGACGACGAAATAGGCGATGCCGCTGGCGAGCAGGGCGAGTCCGATGGGGGTGACGGAGAACAGCGACCAGGTCGCTATCTGCTGCTCCGGCGGCAGGGCCTTGTTGGAGGACAGGAGCAGATCGTTGAGCAGGATGAGCGGGCTGGAGACGACGAGGGTGAGCGTACCGCCGAGGATGGCGCAAAAACCCATGGGCATGAGCAGGCGCGACAGGGGGATGCCGGTGCGCGCGGCGATGCGGCCCACCACCGGCAGGAAGAGCGCCGCCGCGCCGACGTTCTGCATGAAACCAGAGATGAGACCCACCGTGCCCGATACCGCCGGGATGATGCGCGCCTCGGTCCGCCCGGCCAGCTTCAGCATCGCCCCGGCCACCTGGTTCATCAGCCCTGTCTTGTCCAGACCGGCGCCGATGATCATGACGCCGATGATGGAAACCACCGCGTTGCTGGCAAGGCCCTGGAAAAGCTCCGCGGCAGGCACCAGCGGCCGCGTGAGGCCGATGAGGTCATGGGCGCTGCTCAGCAACCCGAGCAGCACGAGGATGCCCACCGCCGCCACGTCCACACGCAGGACCTCGAAGGCGAAGAGATAGACGGTCAGAAGCAGCAGGCCCAGCACCCACGCCACCTCCGCGCTCGGTGCCAGGCTGGCCAGCCAGATGCCGAGGATGAGGAGGAGGGGGGCGGCGATGAGGGCGCTTGGAGGCAGGTTGGGCACGATCGAGATGGGGTGTCACGAAAATGGGCACCATGATAACCGTGGCAGATACCCATGGCTCGACGTCGGGTAAGACACCTGTGGTGCGTTGGCATGGGCGGGGGATGGGGGATGGGATGACTGGCACGGCCTTCAGACCCCGCCCTGTTGGGCCGTTAACACGAATGTGATATGAATCGACGTCGTGCACACGGAAACGGAATCGCCAGCATGCAGATATCAGGCGCTTTGCGGGTCGGTCGCGCCGCCGGCTTCACCCTGCTGGAATTGCTCATCGTTCTGGTCATCCTGGGCCTGCTCATCGGCTATGTGGCGCCCAACTACTTCAAGCAGGAGGACAAGTCCAAGATCAAGACGGCGCGCGCGCAGATCAAGGCGTTCGAGGACGCGCTCGACCAGTACCGGCTGGACGTGGGGCGCTATCCCACGACCGAGCAGGGTCTGGCTGCCCTCACGGCCCAACCCCAGGGCGAGAGCCGCTGGCAGGGGCCCTATCTGAAAAAGGCGGTGCCTGCAGACCCCTGGGGCAACCCGTATCAATACCGTTCCCCCGGCGAGCACGGCGAGGTGGACATCCTATCCTTCGGCAAGGACGGGCAGCCGGGCGGCACCGACCTGGCGGCCGACATCACCAACTGGTAGACATGCAGTACCAGGTCACGGCCCTGTCCGGCAACGGCCGCAGGCATCTGCGCCTCGAGGCCGCACACGCGGATGAAGCCGCCGCTCAGGTGCGGCGCATGGGCCTGACGGTGCTCGCGGTACGGCCGAGGGGCAGCCTGTCCCTCGCCTGGCCGGCGCGCCGCTACCGTTTCCCGCTCACCCTGTTCTCGCGCGAGCTGCTCGCGTTGCTCGGCAGCGGCCTTTCCCTGGTCGAGGCCCTGCAGACCCTGGCGGAAAAGGAGTCGCGCAGCGAGACGCGCAAGCTGCTTACCCAGGTGCTGGCGCATCTGTACGAGGGGGAATCCTTCTCCGCCGCCATCGCCCACTATCCCGACGCCTTCCCGGCGCTGTACGTGGCCACGGTGCGCGCTTCGGAGAAGACCAGCGACCTGCCCGAGGCCCTGACGCGTTACGTGGCCTACCAGGAGCAGGTGGAGGCGATCCGCAAGAAGGTGGCCGCCGCTGCGGTCTATCCCACCCTGCTGCTCACCGTGGGGAGCCTGGTGGCGATCTATCTGATGGGCTGGGTGGTGCCGCGCTTCTCCGGCATCTATGCCGACAATCTGGCGCAGCTGCCGTTGGGGTCACGGCTGCTGATGGCGTGGGGCGGCTTCATCCAGGCGCATGCCCATCTGGTCGGGCTGACGCTGCTGGCCATCGTCGCCGCTGCGGTTTATGCCCTGCGCCAGGCACCGGTGCGGGCGGCCGTGTCGCGGTTGCTGTGGCGCATCCCCACCCTGGGGGAGCGACTGCGTGTCTTCCAGCTCACGCGCTTCTACCGCACCGTCGGCATGCTGCTCTCCGGCGGCATACCGGTGGTGACGGCGCTCTCCATGGCCGAGGGACTGCTGCATCCCGAGCTGCGTCAGCGGCTCGCCTCGGCCACACGCGACATCCGCGAGGGCAAGTCGATCTCCCATGGCCTGGAACAGGCGGGGCTCACCACGCCGGTGGCGCTGCGCATGCTGCGCGTGGGGGAGAAGAGCGGACGCATGGGGGCGATGATGGAATCCATCGCCGCCTTTTATGACGAGGAGCTGTCGCGTGCGGTGGACTGGCTCACGCGGCTCGTCGAGCCCGTGCTGATGGTGCTGATCGGCCTGCTCATCGGTGCCATCGTCGTGCTGCTGTATATGCCCATCTTCGACCTGGCGGGGACGCTGCAATGAGCGCCGGGATCAGTGCCGAGATGGTACGGGCCGCCCTGGCCCAGGGCCGCGGGCCGACCGCACTCAAGACCCTGCAGGCGGCGGCCGGCCTGGACGACGCGGCCTTCCTGCGTGAGCTCGGTCGCGCCTTCGCCTACCCGGTGTTCGACATGGCCGCCCTGCGTGACCTGCAGCCCGCCTTCGATCGGCTGCCCTTCGCCCAGGCGCTGGCGCGGGAGTGCGCCGCCGGCCGCGACAAGGGTGGCCGTCTCTGGCTGGTGCATGCCGATCCGCTGGACGTCGGGCTCTTGGACTGGGCCGAGCGGGTGATCGCCGAACCGTTCACGCCGGCACTGGCCCTGCGCGACGACCTGCTGGCCTGGCTGCACCGGCTGGAGGCGGACCTCAAGGCCATGGACGGGGTGCTCGCCCCGACCGGCGAGGCGCGCAGCGACGACCGCGCCGAGGAGATCTCGCTCGCCGTCATCGGGGCGGACGCCTCGCCGGTGGTGAAGCTGGTGCACTCCACCCTGTACGACGCCGTGGCCAGCGGCGCCTCCGACATCCATCTGGAAAACGATGCGCTGGGGCTCACCATCAAGTACCGCATCGACGGCGTGCTCAACACCATCGCCCAGCCGCCGGGCCGGGAGATGGCCGAGCAGGTGATCTCGCGCATCAAGGTCATGGCCGAACTGGACATCGCCGAACGGCGGGTGCCGCAGGACGGCCGCTTCAAGGTGGTGATGCGCGGCCGCGAGATCGATCTGCGGGTCTCCATCATGCCGGGCGTGTTCGGCGAGGACGCCGTCTTGCGCATCCTCGACCGCCAGCAGCTGGCCGACGAACTGAAAGGCATCACGCTCGACCGGCTCGGTTTCGACGCCGCCACGCTCGGCCGTATCCGCCGCCTGTCGCACGAACCCTACGGCATGTTCCTGGTCACCGGTCCCACCGGCTCGGGCAAGACCACCACCCTCTATGCCGCCATCTCCGAGATCAACAACGGCCGCGACAAGATCATCACCATCGAGGATCCGGTGGAGTACCAGCTGCAGGGCATCCTGCAGATCCCCGTGAACGAGAAGAAGGGCCTCACCTTCGCCCGCGGGCTGCGCTCCATCCTGCGCCACGATCCCGACAAGATCATGGTGGGCGAGATCCGCGACCCGGAGACCGCCCAGATCGCGGTGCAGTCGGCGCTGACCGGCCATCTGGTGTTCACCACCGTGCATGCCAACAACGTCTATGACGTGATCGGCCGCTTCATGCACATGGGGGTGGACCCCTACAGCTTCGTCTCGGCCCTGAACGGCATCCTCGCGCAGCGCCTGGTGCGGGTGAACTGCCCGCACTGCCTGGCGCCTTCTGTGCCCACGCCGCAGCTGCTCGCCGACTCCAGTCTCAGCCCGGCGCAGGCGGCTGGATTCGATTTCCACGCCGGCCGCGGCTGCGGCCACTGCCGCGGCAGCGGCTACCGGGGACGCAAGGCCATCGCCGAGATGATGCTGCTCAACGACGAGCTGCGCGAACTGATCGTCGCCCGCGCCCCCATCCGTCAGGTCAAGGAGGCTGCGGCCCGTGCCGGCGCGGTGAGCCTGCGTCAGGCGGCTCTGGACCTGGTGCGGCGCGGCGAGACCACCCTGGAGGAGATCAACCGTGTCACCTTCGTGGAGTGAGACGCGCATCGCCCTCCTGCCCGGACGCGCCGTGTTGGCCAGCGGGCGGGAGGCGGCGGACTCGGCCGAGGCGGAGACGAGCTGGGAGGGGGCACTGGCCGCCCTGCAGGACCTGCTCGCACGACAACGTTCCGGTCGTGTCAGCGTGACCCTCTCGCACCACTTCCTGCGTCTGTTCCTGCTCGATCCGCCGCCCACCTGGCTGCGACGTGCGGAGATGGAGGCCTGGCTGTCCGAACAGTTGGCCGACAGCCTCGGCGATGTCGATGCGTGGCATCGTGTCTGGTCTGACACCCCGCCCGGACGGCCGGTGCCGGTCTGTGCCATCCCGGCCGACCGGCTCGACGAACTGCAGGTGCTGCTCGCCCGGCATGGCAGCCGTCCCCGCCACATCCGCCCGTGGCTGGACGCGATCTGGTCCCGTCGACAGCGCCAGCTTGCGCGCGGCACCGGCTGGTATGCCCTGCTGGAACCGGGCATGGCGAGCCTGCTGCGGCTCGTGCGCGGACGCATCAGCCGCCTGCGCCAGCGCCATCTCGGCGCCGACGTGGCCGCCGATCTCGCCGGCATGCTGCAGCGTGAGTCCCTGCTGGCGGGCACGCCGACGCAGGGCGAGGTCTGGCTGGAACATGCCGGACCTATCCCCGACCTCCAGGCCATCGGTCCGAACTGGCGGGTGCACGAATTGGCCGGCCCCTCCGATCCCGGCCTGGCGCTGCTGGCGTGAGGCATCGACCATGAGCCGTCTCGGCCTCGATTTCGCCCGTCCCCGTCCGCGTGCACCGTGGTGGGCATGGGCGTTGCTCGCTGCAGGGCTGGCCGCGGCCCTGTGGGTTGGACAGCAGTACCGTCTGGCCGAGCGTGAACTGGCGTCGGCCCAAAACCGGTTGCAGGGCCTGCAGGCGCGCACGCCGCCGGCCCGTGTCCAGCGCCGCGATCCTGCTGCGGAGGCGGAGCAGGCTGCCCGTGCCGAGGCCCGCCGGGCGCTGGATGCGCCCTGGGGCGAGCTCCTTGCCACCCTGCAGCGCACCCGCCCCCAGGGCATCGCCCTGCTCGGACTGGAGGCGGATGCCCGCCGGGGTACCCTCAACCTCACCGCCGAGGCGCGCGACTATCCCACCATGATCGACTACTACGCGCAACTGCAGTCCACGTCCGGACTGGCGGACGTGAGCCTGGCCCAGCACGGCTTCCAGGACGACGGCAATGCCCGGCCCGTGCGCTTCATCCTGCGCGGACGCTGGGGCCAGCCGGCTGCGGCTGGGGGGAACGGGCGTGAGTAGGGCGACGGACTGGCTGGCATGGCTGGCCGCCCGCCTGGGCTGGCCGGGCCTCATCGGCTTGGTGCTGCTGCTCGGGGCCGCCATGGTGCACCAGTGGGTGTTGCCTGACCTGTCCATCAGGACGACCGCCCTGGCGGCCGAGGCGGCGACCCTGGAGGCGCGCCGGGCCAGGCAGACGGAGGAACCGCAGCGCGTCGATGCCCTCGATCGCCTCACCGATCCGCGTGAGACCCCCGCGGCGGTGGGGCGCCTGTTCAAGGCCGCCGCGCGCGCGGGTCTGGCCCTGGAGCAGGGTGAATACCGGCTGCAGGGCGGACATGGCGGCGTCGGCCTGCTGCGCTATCAGATCGTCCTGCCTGCCGAGGCGAGCTACCCTGTACTGCGCAGCTTTCTGGCCGACGCGCTCAACGCCAACCCCGCGCTGGCGCTGGACGGGCTCAACCTGAACCGCGACCGGGTGGAGACCGGTGAACTCAAGGCCATGCTGCGTTTCACCCTCTATCTGGACGCGGGGGCGGCGCCGTGAACGTACGGCTGATCGTGCTGATGGCCGCACTGGCCGCGACCCTGGCCGCCGTCTGGTGGGTGGAGCAACGGGCATCGGAGGAGGCGGCGGATGCCCCGGTGGCCAGCGTGCGCCGCGCCGCACCCCCGCCCGGTTCTGGGCAGCCGACCGTTACGCACGAGGCCTCGGCAAGTCCTGCCGCCAAGGCAGCGGAGCGGGAGGCGCGCTTCCAGGCCCTGGGCCCCGACCTCTTTCCCGTCCACAGCTGGCAGCCGCCGCCACCACCGCCCCCCGAACCGCCGCCGCCACCGCCGCCGCCACCGCCGCCGACGGCGCCACCGCTGCCGTTCCAGTTCCTCGGCCGTTGGCAGGAAGGCGGTGAGGAGGTGTACTTCGTGACCCAGGGCCAGCAGGTGCTCACCCTGAAACGGGGCGAGACGGTCGGGCCCTGGCGCCTGGACGAGACGGCACCGGGCCGGCTCGTCTTCACTTATGTCCCCCTGAACGAACGACGCACCCTGAGGTTGACGCCATGATCCGTAGCCTGCTGCTATCGTCCCTGCTTGCCCTGCTCTTCGTCGGTTGTGCCACGGATCAGGCCTTCCGCGAAGGTGAGCGCATGATCCAGGAGGGGCGGACCGAGGATGGCCTCAGGCAGATGGAGCAGGCCGTCAAGGCACAGCCCGGCAACGTCCAGTTCCGCACCGCCTACATCCGCAGCCGCGAGGTCCACATCGCCCGCCTGCTGCTGGAGGGCGACGCCGCACTCAGGGCGGGGCGGCTCGATGATGCCCAGGCCCGCTATCGCGACGTGCTGCGCCTGCATCCCGAGAATGCGCGCGCCCCCGCCGGTCTGGCGGCGGTGGAGATGGTGCGCCGCAACGAGGCCCTGATCGGCGAGGCGGAGGCAGCCATGGGGCGGGAGGAATACGAGGCGGCGCGTCTGCGGCTGCGTGCCGTGCTGACGCAGGAGCCGGGGCATGCCCGCGCGGGCGCGCTGCTCAAACAGGTGGACGAGAAGGCCGGCCGGCCGCAGGGGGTGCAGATCCCGCAGCTCGCCCCCGGCCACCGTCGCACGGTCACCCTGGAGTTCCGCGATGCCCCCATCCGCAGCGTGTTCGACGCACTGTCGCGCCAGTCCGGCATCAATTTCGTGTTCGACAAGGATGTGCGCACCGACGTGAAGACCACCGTCTTCGCCCGCAACACGGCCATTGCCGACGCCATCGACATGATCCTGGCCACCAGCCAGCTCAACAAGAAGGCGCTCAACGCCAACACGCTGCTCGTCTTCCCCAACCAGCCGGCCAAGCTGCGTGAATACGAGGAGCTGGTGGTGCGCGCCTTCTTCCTGTCCAACCTGGAGGCCAAGGGCGCGCTCACCCTGGTCAAGACCCTGACCAAGTCGCGCGACGTCTACGTCGACGAGAAGCTCAACCTGCTGTTCGTGCGCGACACCCCCGACGCCATCCGCCTGGTGGAAAAGATCCTGGCCGTGGCCGACCAGGCCGAGCCGGAGGTGATGCTGGAGGTGGAGATCCTGGAGGTCAAGCGCAGCCGGCTGCTCGATCTGGGGGTGCAGTGGCCGACGCAACTGAGCCTGCTCGGTAAGGAGCGGATCATCGACAAGGTGCTTGACTCCGGCGGGAACGTCATTTCGCAAACCACGCGTTACATCGACGTGCCCCTCACGCTGGAACTGCTCAAAGGGATCGGCCCGGACGATGCAGGCAGGATCGCCATCAGCCCAACCCCAGCTATCACGGCGGCTCGGACGATGGGGGACGTGAGCATACTCGCCAACCCCCGCATCCGGGTGCGCAACAAGGAAAAGGCCAGGATCCACATCGGCGACAAGGTGCCGGTGATCACCTCCAACGTCACCGCCACCGGCGTGACCTCCGAGTCGGTGTCCTATCTCGACGTGGGCCTCAAGCTCGACGTCGAGCCCCAGGTCTACCTGCAGGGCGAGGTGGCCATGAAGGTCGGCATGGAGGTTTCGAGCATCGTGCAGCAGGTCAAGAGTGCCGGCGGCAGCCTGACCTACCAGCTCGGCAGCCGCAATGCCAACACCGTCCTGCGGCTCAAGGACGGTGAGACCCAGGTGCTGGCCGGCCTGATCTCGGATGAGGAACGCAAGGGCGTCAGCGGCCTGCCCGGTCTGGCGGAACTGCCGCTCCTCGGGCGGCTGTTCTCCACCCAGCGCGACGACAAGAACAAGACCGAGATCGTGCTGCTCATCACACCGCGCATCCTGCGCAACCTGGAGCGGCCGGAGCTCGGCCAGGCCGAGTTCTTCGCCGGTACCGAAGGCGCGGTATCCGACCGACCGCTGCTGCTGCGGCCGGGACAAACGGCACCGCGCGCCGGCGTGCCTGCCCCGGAGGCGCCGCAGATCGAGACCCCGGCAGCGGAGATACCGGGGGCCGCGCCGGGCGAGCTGCCCAGCCCGGCCATACCGGGGCTCCCGAACGCGCGGCCATGAGCCACGGCGAGCGCGGTTTCACCCTCATCGAGCTGGTCATCGCCGTGGCCATCGTCGGCGTGCTGGCCTGGCTGGCCGCACCGCTGCTGGAGGTCTCGGCCCAGCGCCAGAAGGAGGCGGAACTGAGGCTGGCGCTGCGCCAGATCCGTGGCGCCATCGACGCCTATCACCAGGCCGTGCTGGACAAGAAGATCGAGGCGCCGGCCGACGCCAGCGGCTATCCGCCCGACCTGGAGGCCCTCGTCGCCGGCGTGCCCGACATCACCCGGCCGGAACGCCGGCCGATCCATTTTCTGCGCCGGCTGCCGAGGGACCCCATGTATCCGGACGGCAGCGTCCCCGCCGCCGAGACCTGGGGCAAGCGCAGTTATGCCAGTCCGCCGGACGAACCGCAGGAGGGGGCGGACGTTTTCGACGTCCATTCCCTGTCCGAGCGCGTCGGTCTGAACGGCGTGCCGTATCGGGAATGGTGAGGGCCGGGGCGTGCATACAAGGGCGCGGGGGTTCACGCTGGTCGAGCTGCTGGTGGTATTGGCCATCATCGCCACCCTGCTCGCGCTCGCCGCGCCGCGCTACTTTCAGCACGTCGAGCGCTCGCGGGAGGCGGTGCTGCGCGAAAACCTGGCCACCATGCGCGATGCCATCGACCAGTACCACGCCGATACCGGCAAGTGGCCGGCGAGCCTGACGGCACTGGTGGACAGGCGCTATCTGCGCGCCGTGCCGCTGGACCCCATCACCGAGAGCAGCCGGACCTGGATCGAGGTGCCGCCGCCCGGGGAGGCCGGTGTGCAGGATGTGCGCAGTGGGGCAGAGGGCGTCGGTCTCGATGGCACGTCTTATTCGGAATGGTGAGCGGCGTCACGAACCGGGACGGATCGATTTCGCTCCCTGCCCTGGAGGGGAAAGGGGGGAAGAGGGGGTGTGTACATTGCGCAGCAACAGGCCCGTGAGCCCGCTACGACCGCCTTGCGATGTGAGCGTATCCCGTCCGTCTCCCCGCCTTATACCCGTCACCATCCGCCCCGCACGCGCCGTACCCACGGGGGCATACGCCAGGGGCAAAGGGCAGGGCGGTTGGATGCTGCTCGCCCTGCTCTTCATCCTGGCCGCACTGGGGGCAGGCATGGCGGCCGTGGGGACGCTCTGGACCACCGTCGCCCAGCGCGAGAAGGAGGCGGAGCTTCTGTTCGTCGGCGAGCAGTACCGGCGTGCCATCGAGTCCTATCAGTTGCGCGGTCCCGGCAGCGAAAAACCCTATCCCCCCACGCTCGAAGCGCTGCTGGAGGACCGGCGTTTCCCCATGCCGGTGCGCCATTTGCGCCGGCTCTACCCCGACCCCATGACCGGCCGGCCGGAATGGGGACTGGTGCGCGATGCCGAGGGCGGCATCGTCGGCGTGCATAGTCTGGCCGAGGGCGCACCGATGAAGACCGCCGGCTTCAGCCCCGATCAGGAGGGGTTCGAGGCGGCAACCAGCTATCGGGAGTGGGTGTTCAAGGCGCGTGCGTCGGCGCAGCAGGCAGCAGAGGAGGAAAGCACCGACCGCCAGGCGGCTGCCGGGCAGCGCGCCCCGAGACCACGGCCTACCCGAGGCGCGGTGAGTGACAATGACGCGGATCAATAGGCAGACAGGGTCACAAAGGTCGCAGGTCGGGTGTTCCCTGCCGCCGGCCTGCCCGCCCCGCTGTCAATCCTCCAGCCCCTCGGACCAGATCAGGGCATTGACATGGGCCAGGTTGACCGCGTCCGGCGTGAGCCCGGCCTGGGTGCTGAGGCGGGCGATGCGCGTCTGGTCGAACTGCTCGCAGGCCTGGGCGAGCTGGAGATAGACGGCGTAAGGACCCGTACCGGTGCTCAGGGCCGCGACGACGGTATCGGGCAGTTTCAGCCGGTCGAGGGCCTCGGCCAGCGGCAGCCCCAGCAGGGCATCGAGCATGGACAGGATGCCGGCGATGAACAGGCCGCCGCGTTCCTCCCGGCTGAGCCGTTGCTCGCCCAGGGTCTCGGTGAGGCGGGCGCGCACCACGGCGTGCCTGAGCAGGGCGCGGCTGCGCGGGTCGCCCTGTGTGTGCGTAAACAGCAAAAGGGTCAGCCAGCGGTAGAGCTGGTCGTGACCCAGCATGACCAGCGCCTGGCCGATGGACTTGATGGGGTAGCGCAGGCCGACCGCAGGCGAATTGATGAAGCGCAGCAGCTTGTAGGACAAGGCTGCGTCCTGCTTGAACCTGGCCTCTATGGCGGGAAAATCCGCATGCCCCATGACCAGGTTGAGCAGGTCCATGATCACCAGTCGGCCGGCCTGCAGCTCGCGACCCGGAGTGGCCAGGGTCTGTGAGAAGAAATAGCCCTGCACGAGGTCGAAGGACAGGCGCTTGCAGGCCTCTAAGGTCTCCGCGGTATCGACGTGAGCGGCGATCAACTTGCCGGCGTCCCGCTGCCGTGCCGTGATGGCGCGGTGGCCGAGGCTCATGGCATTGTGCTGGCGCGTGTCTATGCGCACGTGGCCAGGGACCTGGATGGGCTGCGCTTCGGCCATGTCGTCCCACACCAGGCCGAAGCCCTGCCGGGCGAGCGCCGCAGCCTGGTCCGCCGCCTCCCGGGAACAGCCGGCCGGCAGGAGCAGCAGGGTGCGTTCCGGTTTGAGCATTTGCAGGAGCGGGTTGCCCAGGGTGGCGGCGTCCAGGCTGAGCAGGGTCAACTTGTCGCCCAGGGCCTGCTGGTAGTCCAGGTCGATGACCGTGGTCAGCAGGGCTTCGTCCTGTATCTGGTTCGGGCTGGTGGCGCCGGGCAGGACGGGCAGGGGGGCCTGGGGACGGATCTGCAGTTCATACCCGACGATGCGGCAGTCGGCATCGAGCAGGGGCAGGCGCGTGATGAAGCGCCCGATGGGCAGTCCGTCCAGGACGCTGTCCTCAGACCCGACAGGGCTGGGTGAAGGTGTCTTGGCAGTGGCGGTCAGGGGGCGTGGTGACAGTTGTCCGATGTCGTGCATGGCTTACCTCAGCGGGTGCGTACGGCCTGATTGAGAGTGGAGGTGACCCCCCGGGGCTCGGCTGCGCCCAACCCGACGCCCGAGGGGTTGCAGGAAACACCTGGGGCGGCCCGGCGTGCATCCGGGGAACTCATGTCCGGAGCGGAGCGAAGTGCCGGCTCAGCCTGTCCGGCAGCCTGGAGGGATGAGCTGCCCGCCTCGAGGAGTTGGGCCTGGGCCTGCATCCATTGCACCAGGAAGCGGTCGCGCGCCTCGGCCGGGATGCCGACGGCGGCCATGCCCGCACGCAGGCGGCCGAGCACGGCCGGCAGCCGCCTCAGGCGGGCCTGGGCCGACAGCACCGGTTGCGGGGTCAGGGCGAGGATCACCTCGTCCATGGTGGCCAATGCCATCTGCCATGCGTCGCTCTCGGCGCCGTGGCAGCGATGACAGTCCGCAAGCCAGGATTGCCAGTAGCGCTGCAGGAAGTCCTGCACTGCCTCGGGCAAAGGCTGTCCGGCCAGCCGCGCCGCGACCTCCTCGCGCGCGCACTGCAGGGAGGGGTCCATGGTCGCTGCCGGGGCATCGCTGCTCTGCCCGGGGTCAGGGGGGGCGGCCGTGCCAGTCGTTGTATCGGTGTTACCAGTGCAGCCGCCCGGCAGGGTCGGCTCGGGTAATTCGGGCAGCGTATCCAGCACGATGGCCGTGGCCTCGGCCGGGCTGTGGTGCTGGTCGATGTAACTGTGTATGTCCCGGTAGAGGGGTTGGAGCAGGGCGGGCAGGTGCAGCGCCAGGGCTTGGAGCACCTTGAGCTTGGGCACCCGCGCAGAGGGATGCTCGCCCAGGGCCTGTGCCAGGGCCTGGGCGAGCACCCGTGGGCCGAGGGGGAGCTGGGCGGGCGGCAGGTCGGGGTCCTGCAGCAACTGGCGGAACTGGTGCAGGAGGCCATACAGCGATTGTTGGCAGCCGTCCTCCAGCGCCCGGGTCAGGTCGGTGACATCCAGGGCAGCCTCCAGGCGGGTCTCGTCTACGATGCGCAGTTGCGTTGGATCGACGCTGTCCATCAGGCCATGACGGCGCAGGGGGTCACGCCTGCAGGCGGCGGGGAAGCGGCGCTCGAAGTGACGGCGGAAGTCTGCCGGCAGGTGGACCAGGCGATGTTGTGCCAGCTGGCCCGCCTCCATGTTGAGCAGGCGTTTCTCCATGTCGATGGCCTGTTCGGCCTGACGGTAGAGGCTGCCGGCCGCCCGTTCCAGCGCCTGGGGCAGCAGCTGGGCCATGCGCACGCTGACGATCTCGCCCACCTCCCGCAGCAATTCCGCGGCGGGTAGTCCGGCGTAGGGGTCGGCGCCGCCTGCGTTTGCGGACAGCAGGGTCAATTGCCTGGTCATACGCGCTGGGCCGGGTATTCAAGACCCGCGCGGGGACCGTGTCCACCCAGGGTTGGGGCGGAGCCAGACGGGCAGGGGAAATCGGGCACGCTTCATGGGAGGATTATCGGAGCCGGCATGCAAAACTTGAAGGCCGGGAGCCGGGACATCCGGTCGTGTCATGTCGGGCTGAGGCCCGACCGGGCGGGTGCTGCGTCAAACGCCGGAATTTCCGCTGCCACCCGCACCCGCCTGGCACATCGGGCACCAGTAGGTGGGCCGCAGATGCCTGCCCAGCCGGGCCTGGCGTATGGGGGTGCCGCAGCGGTGGCAGGGCTGATCCTTGCGCCCGTAGACCCACAGGATGCCGGCCGCATCCGCGCTGTGTCGCGTCACGCGCCGGCCCGGCCGGGTGTTGGACCTGAGCAGCCGCGCGGCCTCGACATAGGTCGCGCGCAGGGTCGCATCCGGGGTCTGCGCCAGGGTCTGCCCGGGAGGGAGGCCCATCAGGAACAGGGTCTCGGATTTGTAGACGTTGCCGATGCCTGCCGCCACGCGCTGGTCGAGCAGGACGTCCGCCAGCGTGGTGTCGGGGCTCAGCAGGTTATGGGCACGCTCCACGATGCGGTCGGGATCCAAGGCGGGGGCCAGAAGATCGGGCCCGAGATGCGCGGCCAGCGCCCGCAGGCGCGGGCCGCGGCTGCGCTCCAACGCCACCTCCTTTGGGTTGAAACAGACCAGCACTTGCCCACGGATGTGCAGCTCGATGGCCGCCTGATAGGCAGGTTTGTCCCAGGCCTCGCCGGCGCGGTAGTGGTGCCAGGTGCCGCGCATGCCCAAGTGGCTGCGCAGGAGCCTGCCGTCGTCAAGGTGGATGAACAGGTGTTTGCCATGGGTGCTCACGCCGGTGATACGGTGTCCGGCGAGCTCGACTTCGGGGTGATTGCGGATGCGGGCCAGGGTGAGGCACTGACCGGTGAGCAGGGGGGACAGGTAGGCTGCCAGCTTGTGGACGGTATCGCCTTCCGGCATGCCAGAGTGCGGCCGCTCAGGCGTTGAGTGTCGGCGGGTGAGCGCCCCGCGCCAACCATTGCTCCAGTTTCCTGCCGGGTAGCGGCCGGCTGATGAGGAAGCCCTGGATCTCGCTGCAGCCCTGTTCGCGCAGGAAACGCAACTGCGCCTCCGTCTCCACACCCTCGGCGATGAGATTCAGCCCCAGGCCATGGCCGATGGAGATGATGGCCTTGATGATGGTGTGCTGGCTCACGTCGCGGTCGATCTCCCAGACGAAAGATTTGTCGATCTTGAGCGTGTGGATGGGGAATTTCTGCAGATAACCGAGGGAGGAATACTGGGTGCCGAAGTCGTCGATGGCGATGCGCACACCCCTGATGGTGAGGTCCCTGAGCTTCGACACGGCCATGGCGGGGTCGTGGATGAACAGGTTTTCGGTGATCTCCACCTCGATGCGTTCGGCAGGCACGCCGTGCTGGTCCAGGCTGGACATGAAACAGTCGACGAAGGTCGGCAGATCCAGGCAGCGCGGCGAGAGATTGATGCCGACGCGCGGCGGTGCGATACCCAGGTCGATCCATTGCCGCAGCAGGCGGCAGGATTCGTCGAGCACCCATTTGCTCAGGGGCACGATCAGTCCGGTCTCCTCGGCCACGCCGATGAACTCGTTCGGAGAGAGCAGGCCCCGTTCGGGGTGGTTCCAGCGCAGCAGGGCCTCCACGCCACGGATGCGGCGGTTGGCGATGTCCACCTGGGGCTGGAAATGCAGCTCGAACTGCTTCAGCTCGATGGCACGTTGCAGCTGGTGTTCTATGTGCAGACGCTGGTCCGCGTCTGCCCGCATCGCCTCCTGGAAGAAGGCATGGCTGCCGCCGCCGGCGCGCCGGCCGTGATAGAGGGCGATATTGGCGTGCCGGATCAGGGCTTCGGGGCTGTCCCCATGTTCCGGGTAGAGGGCGACGCCGGCGCTGGCCGTGAGCTTGAGCGGGGTGTCATCGATCATGAAAGGCTCGGCCAGTTCCTGGGCGATGCGCTCGAGTACCGCCTGCACGTCATCCTCGCTGCGGATGGGGAGGTTGAGCAGCAGGAACTCGTCCGCGGCGAGCCGCGCCAGGGTGTCGCCGCCGCGCAGACAGCGCTGGATGCGCTCGGAGATCTGGCGCAGCACCTCGTCCGCCCGCGCATGGCCGTATAGGCTGTTGATCGCACTGAAACGGTCCATATTGAGGTGGATCACCGCGAAGCGCTCGCGATTGCGCATGGCCTGGGTGATGGCCAGACCCAGGCGGTCGCGGAAGAGCTGTCGGTTGGGCAGTCCGGTGAGTGCGTCATGGTTGACGTGGTAGGTGGCCCATTGCGTGGCCTCGCGCTGGTCGGTGATGTCCCGCGCCACGCCATAGCAGCAGGATCCCTCGGTCTCCCAGGGCTGCGGCGGGTGCAGGGACGAACAGTTGGCCTCGGTGATCGAGGAAAAATAGGTCTGGAAGATACGGTAACCCTTGCTGTCCTGACTGCTCGTGAGGCGCAGCTCGACGGTCTGCGGCGGCTGGTTCTCGTTCTGGCGTTCCCTCAGCACATAGCGTGCCCGTTCCCGGTCGTCGGCATAGACCAGGTCCACCATGGGCCGACCCAGCAGATCCTGCCGGGCGATGCCCAGGCTTTCCTGCACGCGGTCGTTGATGAAGGTGATGCGGTTGTCCTCGTCCAGGGTGAAGATGATGTCGGGCGAGTTGTCCACCAGGAAACGGTGCAGCCGTTCCGACTGGTTCACCAGATGCTGGAACGACTTGTATTCGCGCTCCAGCCAGCGCTGCCTGAGGACGCCGCGGATACGATGCAGCAGAAAGTCCGGCTCGATCGGCTTGCGCACGAAATCGGCGGCCCCGAGGCGCAGGGCCTGAATGGCGGCATCGATCTGGGTCTCGCCGCTGACCACGATGACTGGCAGGTTTTCACCCCGCTCCCGCACCACTCGCACCACTTCGTGCCCGGACATGTCGGGCAGGTTGATGTCCACCAGCACGAGATCGTAGGGTTCCGTCGCCAGACGGCCCAGGCCGGCGACGCCGGTCAGGCAGGTCTCTGCCGACCAGCCGGCGTTACAGAGCAGGGAAGCCATGCTCTGGGCGAAACGGGTGTCGTCCTCGATGATCAGGATGCGGACGCGCTCGTCGTCCATCGCCCGGTCCTCAGACTTGCCCTTGTCGCCCCAGTAGATCATGAAATCTTACCCCCCGCGCCTTTCCTGACCTCTCCCGGCAGCACGAGCTTGAAGCGTGTCCCAGCCGACGTGCTCTGGCACTGTATCACCGCACCCAGTTCCTCCACCAGCCGCCCGACGATGGACAGACCCAGCCCGGCGTGATCGCCGCCCTTGCGGCTGGCCACCGGGGCGTAGAGCCGCTCCAGGACCACGGTGGGGAGGCCCGGGCCGGTATCCTGCACGGTGATCTCCACACTCTCCTCCCCCGTCCCGCTATGCCAACGGGCGGTGGAAAGGCTCAGGCGGCCGCCATCCGGCATGGCCTCCACAGCGTTGAAGATCAGGTTGATCAGGACCTGCTTCAGCTTGTCCCGGTCGAGGGTGAGCGGTTGCAAGCCCTCGTCGGCCTGGAATTCCGTTTGGACGCGGGCCATCCCGGGTCTGCCCTTGTGGCAAAGCTCGATGACCTGGCGTATGAGGGCGTTGATGTCGACGCGTTCTGCTGCAGCCTCCTGGGAGGGCCCGGCCTGCCTGAGCGTCTGCAGGATGCCGCCGACGCGCCGCAGCTCCTCGCGCATGAGGTCGATTTCCTGCACCGACTCGGGGATGTTTGCCAGACGATCGCGCAGGATGGCGAGATAGTTGTGCACCACCCCCAGGGGGTTGCCCACCTCGTGGATGACCTGACGCGCCTTGAGCAGGTATTCGTCGGCGACCGTCTGCCTTGCCTGGCTGAGGGCCCCGGCCTGGATTCGGGCTTGGTGGAACTGGCGCCCCGCCTCTGTCGCATAGACCGCGAGCAGACCCTGCCGGGCGCGCAGCCCCACGGCCCCGGCGCTGTCGATGCCCAGGGCCAGGACTCCCATGGCCAGGCCGGCATGGACGAGCGGCAGGCAGACCAGGGCTTCGGCGCCCAGCAGCCGGCAGAGGTGCATGTCCACCAGGCTGTCGCGGTCGGCCTGCGGCCGCAGGATCTCCGGCCGGCCGCCATGCGCGCGGCCGATGGCCGAGTCGACCGCAGGCAGGCGGATGCGTATCTCCTCCACGCG
Organism: uncultured Burkholderiales bacterium; assembly: GCA_938038385.1. Lineage (GTDB taxonomy): Bacteria > Pseudomonadota > Gammaproteobacteria > Burkholderiales > Thiobacillaceae > JANWZL01. The sequence goes on along the minus strand of CALHRD010000110.1, from coordinate 44,870 downwards.
GGGATCCTGCCGGTCGGGGCTGACCCCGCGCAGGCCGTCGTTTTCCGGCAGGAAGAGGGCCGCTTTGCGTGTGCCGAAGAGGAGCTGCGCACCGCGGACCAGGGCCTCGTAAGCCTGACCGACACCCGAAGGACATGGCGCCTCATCGAGGGCACCTGCCGCCAGCAGCCGGCTGGAGGTGGCCTGGGCCAGACGTACGATGACGCTCTGATCGGCAGGTCCGGTCGCCACGGCCGGGCCGGGCTGATCCGGCACCGGGATGCCGAATTGACCCGCGATCGCCTTCAGGTCCTCGTGCGCCTGAACCAGCATGGCCTCGGCCCGGGTGGTCTCCAGGCCCCAGGCCGCGGCATCCTCGCCCGTCCAGCCACCGCTACCGAGACGGTCGGCCAGGGCGACGATGCGCACCAGGAGGTGGGCGTCGTTCACCCGCCCGACGCTTTCGTGGTGGTAGCGCAGGCTGTCGCAGAACAGCGGATCGAGCTGCCAGCGCTCCGCCAGCCAGGCACCGGCCTCGGCATGGTCGAGGTCGAAGCGCGTGCGTTCCTGCCCGATCAACGCGGTCTCGTCCAGCGCAGCCTCGAACAGGGGGCCGTAGTCTTCGGGCAGGGCGGCCAGCAGGGCGAGCCGACCGACGTCGTGCAGCAGTCCCGCCAGGTAGGCCTCCTCGGTGTGGGGGTAGTCGAGGTGTTCGGCCAGTTGCCGGGCCAGCAGGGCGGTGAGCAGGGCATGGCACCAGAAGGCGGCCAGGTCGGACCTGCCTGCGCCCTGGAAGCGTCCGAACAGGTCCAGGACCGCCTGGTTCAGCGCGATGCGACGAACGGTCCGGGTGCCCAGCACGGCCAGGCACTGGCTGAGGGCTTCCACGCTACGGCCACGGTTGTAGTAAGGGGAGCGTGCGATGCTCAGGATGCGCGCGGCAATGGCGGCGTCACGGCGCACCACCTCGGCGATCTCGGCCAGGCCGCTGTCCTCGGCTTCACACTGCTGCATCACCTGCAGCAGGACCTGAGGCAGGGCAGGTAGCTGGGCCGAGGCCAGCCTGTGGCGGATGTTCTCCTGTAGCTCTGGGCTCGTGACCATGGGGCGCGCGGTCGTTTTTTTCGCTGTCAACGGCTCTATATCGGCCCCGCTGCGAATCTCTTTAGGATTTTCGAGCCCTGGCAACGCATGATGGCCCCGCAGCCCTTTACTTCTCGACTTGGCCGGGGCTCAAACCGCCATATTCCAGCGTATAGCCCAGCTCGATCAGCGTCGCATACAGTGGGGAATCCTGTACCGGTAAGCCGTCCACCCGCGCCAGAACGAAATGGCGCCGCCCGCCGGGCGGCAGATGGGCGAGGGCAGCGAGGGCCGGAGCGAGCTGGGTCTCCGGATCGGGCAGTTGACCGGGAAAGGTCAGCAAACCGTGCCCGCCAGGCTGCAGATACAGGGCGAGGCGACCATCGACCAGCACGACCCAGGCACCGGGTACGCGGCGCGGCCTGGTCTCGCCCTCACCTGCCTCGGGCCAGGGCAACAGGGTGCCGTAGGGATTGGCCGGGTCCACGGCGGCGAGAATCTGCACGCCTTGTTCCTCGTCACGAGGACGCAGACGCTCCAGGGCACTGGGGCGGGCGTACTGCACACCGGACAGACCCTCGATGAAATAGCCCCGGCGCAGCCGCCCGCTTTCCTCCATCGCCCGCAGCGCCAGGCGGATGGCCGGCCAGCCCGGTGCCGGCTGCTCGGCCCGGACCGCCTCACGGCTGACGATGCCATAGCGGCCGAGCAGGACCTCCGCCCAGGCCACGGCCTGCCCAGTGACACCGGCCTTTGGTTGCAGCAGGTCGGTCACCAGCGACCAGCGCCCGCCCGCCAGGGTCTGCTGCAAGCGGCGCGTTGGACCACCGCTGCGTCCGGCGCCGCGCAGCCATTGCCGCAAAGGTGCGAAGCTGTCGTTGCTCACACGCCCGGCCCAAACCAGGTCCCACAGCGCGGCTTCGAATTCACGTGTATCGCGGTCGGGCAGACGCTGTCGCACAGCGTTCTCCAGCTCGGTCAGGAAAGATGCCCCGCGGGCGGCCAAATGCGCCAAGATGCCGGCATGCAGAGGCGTTGGCGGGTCGTAGTCGGTGCTGCTCAGGAGACGGGCCGCCTGATCGCGGCGCAGCAGCATCACCTTGCCGTCGCGCGGACCCAACGGCGCCACCCCCACCCAGACCAGGATGCCCGATGTCGCCAGCACGTCCAGCAAATCTGGCGTGAAGCCTGGCAGGCGCATGGGCAGTAGGGTGAGGGACAAGGTGCTCCAGGGCAGCGCCAGGGCCTCCAGGGGCAGCAGGGCCTCCAGCAGCCGCTCGGGTGTCGGCGGTCCCCAGGGTTCATGGCGCCTGCTGCCCGGCAAACCTTGCCAACCCGGCAGGAAGCGGCCGAGAGCGACGGCTTCCTGGGGCGCCGTCTGATGGCGCAGGCGGGCCAGGCTGGCGCGCTTAAGCCGCTTCAGGACCTCGGCATCCACCCATTCGTCGCCGTGCGCTCCCGGCCGGATACGGCCGCGTTGCAGATGGCCGTCGCGCTCGAACAACCGCAGCACCGGCTCTACCTGAGCGGGGGCCAGGCCGAAGCGTCGGGCCGGAAGCTCGGTGGGGAAAGGGCCGTTACGCCTGACCCAGCGGCGCAGCAGCCGGATCAGGGCATCGTCGACCGGATCGATGCAGGCCGCGGGCAGTCCGGGCGGGTGCGGCACCCCGAGCGCATCCCGATACAGACCGGCATCCTCCGCAGCAATCCAGCGTGTCTCGCCCGCGACGCGGACCGCCACCGCCCTGCGTGCCGAGGCGAGGACGGCGAGCCATTGCTGCCAGCCTTCTTCATTGCCGTTAGCGGCGATGGCACAGCGCAGGGCGATCTCCTCCGTCGTCAAATCGCCCACGGTGCGCAACAGGTCATGCAGAGTGTCGGCGTCCGTGGCCTGGTGATCGGGGGCCAGGCGCTGCAACACCGCCTCCACCTCGGCAATGGCCTGGGCATCGAGTAGTTCCGCCAGTTCAGCCTCGCCCAGCAGTTCGGCCAGCATGCGCCGGTCCAGGGTCAGGGCCTGGGCGCGCTTTTCCGCCAGCGGCATGTCGCCCTCGTAGAGATAGGCGGCGACATAGGCGAATACCAGCGAGCGGGCGAAAGGCGAGGCACCAGGGGTATCCACTTCGCGCACGCGGATGCGCCCGGCGTGCAAGTCGGCGAGGATGCGGCGCAGACCGTCCAGGTCGAACAGATCCGACAGGGCTTGGCGGTAGGTCTCCAGGACGATGGGAAAGTCCGGATAGCGACTCACCGTGGCCAGCAGTTGCTGTGCCTTGAGGCGCTGTGCCCACAGCGGCCGCCGGCCCTGGGTGTGACGCCGCGGCATGAGCAGGGCCCGCGCCGCGTTCTCGCGGAAGAGTCCGGCGAACAGGGCAGTGTGGGGCAGTTGGTCGGTGATCAGCCGGGTCACCTCCTCCGGGTCGGGCAAGAGGGCCGCCAGGTCCGGCAACTCGTCCGTGTCGGCGAAGCGCAGCACGATGCCGTCGTCGGTGTACATGACCTGCACCTCGAAGCCGGCACGTGCCGACAGGATCTGCTGCAGGGCGATGGCCCAGGGGGCGTGGATGCGGGCGCCGAACGGGGAGAGCAGACACACGCGCCAATCGCCGAGCTCGTCGCGGAAACGCTCCAGCACCAGGATCCGGTCGGTGGGCAGGGCGGAGACCTGGCGCTGTTCACCGATGTAGGCAGCGAGGTCGCGCGCGGCGGTTTCGTCCAGCGGGGCATTTGCCCGCAGCCAGTCCGGCAACGTCTCCTGCCTGCGGCCGCCGGCCGCATGCAGGAACGCGCCCAGGGCGCGCCCGAGTTCCAGGCTGCGGCCGGGGGTGTCACCGCGCCAGAACGGCAGCCTGCCCGCCTCGCCCGGTGCGGCGGAGACCAGGACGCGGTCGCGGGTGATCTCCTCGATGCGCCAACTGCTGGCCCCGAGCTGGATCACGTCGCCCTTGCGCGACTCGTACACCATCTCCTCGTCCAACTCGCCGACGCGGGGGCCACCCTCGCCGAGGTACACGGCGTAGAGGCCGCGGTCGGGGATGACGCCGGCGTTCATGCGTGCGGTCATGCCCGCGCCGCGGCGGGCGGCGACCTGGTCGCGTGTCCGGTCCCAGGTGAGCAGAGGCCGGAGTTCGGCAAAATCGCCCGCCGGATAGGAACCGCTGAGCATGTCCAACACTTTGTCGAGCAGGTTAGACGCGCATTCCCGAAACGGGTGGGCACGGCGGCAGCGCTCCAGCATGGCCGTGGCCGCCATCGGCTGGGCGTCGACCCAGGCCACCAGGTGCTGCGCCAGCACGTCCAGCGGGTTGTTGGGCAGACGCACGGCCTCGATCTCGCCGCGCAGCATGCGTCCAGCCAGCACGGCGCATTCCAACAGGTCGCCACGGAACTTCGGGTAGATGCGGGCGCGGCTCACCTCGCCGACGCCGTGCCCGGCGCGGCCGGCGCGCTGCAGGCCGCGCGCCACGCTACCCGGCGACTCGACCATCAGCACCATGTCCACCGTCCCCATGTCGATACCCAGTTCCAGGGAACTGGTGGCGACGATGGCGCGGATGCGTCCGGCCTTGAGGGCATCCTCGACCTCCAGGCGCCGCTCGCGCGACAGACTGCCGTGATGCGCGTGGGCGATGATCTCACCGGCCAGTTCGTTGAGCTGGTTGGCCAGGCGTTCGCACAGTCCCCGACTGTTGACGAAGACGATGGCGGATCGGGCGCCGCGGATCTCGGCCAGCAGGGCAGGGTTGAGCAGCGGCCACAGTCCGCCCCTCGCGCACGGGTCGCCGGCGTCGCGCAGGGCAACCCCCTGCCGGTAGAGTGCACCCAGGATGGAGCCGCCAGGCGCTGCCGGCGGAGGGGCCGAGGCTGCAGTCTCCGCATGCGTCCCGCCGCTTCCCTGGGTAGCGGCCGCGCTGGCCGGTCCTGGCGCCGGCAGCACGATACGCAGGTCGAGCGCTGGCGGTCGTGAGGTGTCCACCACCGTCACCGGGCGGCCGCTGCCCCCCAGCCAGGCCGCCACCTGATCCGCCGGACGCACGGTAGCGGAGAGGCCGATGCGCTGCGGGTCGGAGGCGGCCACCTCGGCCAGCCATTCGAGGGACAACGCCAGGTGGCTGCCGCGCTTGAACGGCGCCAGGGCGTGCACCTCGTCGACGATGACGGTATGCACCGTCCTCAGGGTATCGCGTGCCTGCGAGGCGAGCAGGAGAAACAGCGACTCCGGCGTGGTCACCAGGATGTCGGCCGGATGGCGTGCCTGTTGGCGCCTCGCCTGTGTCGGGGTGTCGCCCGTGCGCACGTCCACCGACACAGCCCGTGTCGCCATGCCTTCGCCCTCGGCCAGTCTGCGTATGCCAAGCAGAGGGGCGCGCAGGTTGCGCTCCACGTCGTAGGCGAGGGCCTTGAGCGGCGAGACGTAGAGTACACGTACCCCTGCCGGCGCGTCCGGCGGGAGTTGCAGGCAGCGATCGATGCCGGCCAGGAAGGCAGCCAGGGTCTTACCGCTGCCGGTGGGGGCGATCAGCAGGGCATGGCGGCCGCTGGCGGTCGTTTCCCAGCCGCGCTTTTGCACCTCGGTTGGGGTGGGGAAGGCGGCCTCGAACCAGGCAGTGGTGGGTGGGGAAAAGACAACGCTCATGACTGACGAGGGCAGGTCGTCAGCTTAGCGTGAAAGTCGGCGCAGCCGGCTCACGAAGCTCCCCTCCCCATCCCTCACCCCCGACCCCTCCCCCCCTCACCCCCGACCCCTCCCCCCATGGGGGAGGGGAGGCTCGACCCTCCTCTCTCCCCCAGGGAGAGAGGTCGGGAGAGAGGGGGTGAGGGAACGGACATGGCGACATTCATGCTTCGGGGTGGCGTCGCCATGTCCGTTAGCGCAGCATTTGCCAGCGCGTGCAGACGCAGCGGGCTCTGACAAGGCCGCAGCGCGGGAGACTCAGCGTGGCGGCAGCGTCGCGGGAAGGCCAACGCGGCGGCAGCGACGCGAGTCCGTCAACGCGGCGGCAGCGCCGCGTAGTGCTCGGCGATGGCCTCGATGTCGGCGTCGGTCAGCGGCATGCCCATGGCATGCATGGTGGACTGATGCCGCTTGCCGTCGCGATAGTCGCGCAGGACATGGGCCAGGTATTCGCTGTGCTGGCCCTCGATGCGTGGGACCACCATGGTTGGATTCTCGGTACCGGTACCATGACAGCGGTCGCAGCGTTCGGCCCATTCACGCGCGGTGAGGGTGGCCGGGGCCTGGTCCTGGCGCAGTGACTGGGCGGCGTAATAGGCCCCGATGTGCCCGAGCTGGGTCTCGCTCATGGGGATGAGCAGGGCCTTCATCTCCTCGTGCCGGCGGCTGCCGTCCCGATAGGCCTTCATGCTGGTGACCAGATACTGCGGGTCCTGTCCGGCCAGTGCGGGAGTATGGGCATCGAGGGTTTGACCCCGCAGGCCATGACAGCCACCGCAGCCTGCGCTCAGCCGCTCGCCCGCGACGGTATCGCCAGTGGCCTTTCTGTCCTGGGTCCTGACGGGCTGGGCGGCATAGTAGGTCGCGAGGTTCTGCAGTGTGACGGCGTCCACCGCCGACATCTGGACGTTCATCACGGCATGCTTGCGCGTTCCATCCTTGTAGGACTGCAGCGCGGCGACGAGATAATCACGATGCTGTCCGGCCAGGCTGGGCATGCCGGGCATGACGGCATTGCCATCGGCACCATGGCAGGCGGCACAGGCGGCGGCAGCCGAACGGCCGGCGGCCATGGCATCGGCGGTGGTCGCCTGCGCGGCGGTGCCGCCCGCCGGGGCGATGGCAGGAAGGCCGGCATAAAAGGCCGCGACGTTGTTCAGATCCGTTTCGGACAGCTCGGAAAACAGTTGCCGCAAGGCGGCGTGCGTTCGCTCGCCGCTGCGGTATTCACGCAGGGCGAGCTGCAGGTATTCCAGTTTCTGCCCGGCCAGATGCGGGATCAGGGGTTCGGTGCCGCGCCCGTCGAGGCCGTGACAGTTGCTGCACTTGGCTTCCGCCACGACACGGCCTGCGGCCGCGTCGGCCTGAGCCGCGGGTGATTCCGGGCGAACCGGGGGCGCCTGTTCGCGTCCGCAGGCGGCAAGAATGAGGGTGACGATAAGAAGCGGGACGGACTTGTGCATGGCAGTGCCGGAAACGTTGTCAGACGTGGAAAATGCTACTGTGCCCAGGGGAGAAATGCCAGAGATTTCTGGATGGTGATGTCCGGGTAAGGCGCGCCACGACATCCGCCGATTGGCGGGCGTCGGTCAGGGGGCTCGGGGACCCTGCGCCCCGCTGCGCGATTCAGGGTCTGCGGAAACGCAGCATGTAGTTCTGCCGCAGCAGCGGGATCTCTTTCTCCAGTCGAAAGCCCGCCGCCTCCACTTCGCCGATCACGGTCTCCTTGCCGGCCCGAACATGGCTCAACACCCAGGCCGACGATACGCCGGGGATGCGCTCGAAGTCGATGATCACCAGACTGCCGCCCGGTCTCAGGGCTCGATGGATGGAGGCCAGCATGCTCTGGGGGTACTCGAAATGGTGGTAGGTGTCGGAGGTGAAGACCAGATCGACGCTGGCCTCACCCAGACCGCTGCTGTCGGGCGGGTTGACGATGCCGCGGATCCAGTCCTGCCCGTCCTGGCGGGCACGCCGTTCGATCGCCTCGACGAAGTTGCGGGCGATGTCGACGGCATATACCCTGCCATCGGCTCCCACCTCCCGCGCCAGCAGTCGCACAAAAAAGCCCGTGCCCGCGCCGATATCGGCCACCGCCATGCCCGGTCTCAGATCGAGGGCGGCGACGATCTCCTGCCGCTTGTCCCAGATCTCGCGGCCCTCCCGCTCGAAGGCCTCGATCCATTGCGTGAGCTCGGGATTCTCGAAAGGGGCGTTGATCCCCGGCCTGACACTGGACTCCAGTGCTGCTGCGGAAAGGCCGACCAGCGCAAGGGACAGGAGGAGCAGCTGCAACAGTCGACGGAGGCATTGTGCCCCCTGCCCGGAAAAAGCACCCGCACCGCTCCTCGTGGGGGGTAGACCCTTGTTGCGGCGGGCTTGGCTTGTATGCGTGTTGTGCATCATCGATCAGTCGCCGACATAGGGGTTGTGCTGTCGCTCCACGCCGAAGCTGGACATCGGGCCATGCCCTGGCACGAAAGCCACATCATCGCCCAAGGGAAAGAGACGGTTCCGGATGGATGCCTGCAGGGCGCGCGCATCGCCGAGCGGGAAGTCGGTGCGGCCCACCGAGCCGCGGAACAGGACATCGCCGACGAAGGCCAATCGGTCGGTGCGGTGGAAGAAAACCACGTGGCCCGGGGTGTGTCCGGGGCAGTGGATCACCTCCAGGGTCTGTTCACCGACACATACCGTGTCCCCGTCCGCGAGCCAGCGGTGAGGCTCGAAGGGGCGGGCGGGCGGAAAGCCGAACAGGGCCGCCTGCTCCGGGAGTTGACGCAGCCAGAAGGCATCTGCCGCATGCGGTCCCTCGATCGGCAGTTCGAGCCGCTCCGAGAGTTCCAGTGCCGCCCCGACATGGTCCAGATGGCCATGGGTAAGGAGTAACCGCTCCAGCGCGACACCCTCGGCGGCGGCCGCCGCAAGCAGGTGGTCCGCCTCGCCGCCCGGATCGATCAATGCCGCCTGTCCGGTGGCCTCGCACCAGATCAGGGAGCAGTTCTGTTCGAAAGGGGTAACGGGGAGGACGCGGTAACGCATACCTGCATAGTATGCCGATGGCCGGGACCAGCGTCTCGTCCATGACCGCCGCCGCTGCAGAGCTTGGAGGTCCGGCTCAAGGTCGGGCGGTAGATCGGGCTATAGCCCGACATGACCTCTTGGGGGAGGCGGCCTTGCCTTCAGGTGTCCAGCTCCTCCGCCCAGATCATGGCCTTGATGTGGGCCAGGTTGACCTCGTCAGCGCATGCCCCGATCAGTTCGGCCAACCGGGCGATGCTCTCCTGGTCGAAATGCTCGCAGGCCAACACCAGCCGCAGATAGGGGGCGTAGATGCCTTCCCCGCGGGTCAGGGCAGCGACCACCTCGTCCGGCAGGCGAAGCTGGCCCAGGGCCTGATCCATCGGTACATTGAACAGGGCATCCAGCGTGGAGAGGATGCCGACCAGGAACAACCCGCCCCGTTCACCGGCAGGCAGGCGCGATTCACCCAGTTGCTCCGCGAAACGCGCGCGGATGAGGGCATTCCTGAGCAGGGCCTGGCCGCGGGGGTCGGCCGGCCCCTGGGTGAACAGCAGCAGGGTGAGCCAGCGGTAGAGTTGTTCGTAACCGAGCAGCATGAGGGCCTGGCCGATCGATTTTACGGGACCGCGCAGGCCGAAGGCGGGTGAATTGATCAGGCGCAGCAGCTTATAGGTCAGACCGGCGTCGGTCTTGAAGCGGGCCTCGATCCGGGCGGCTTCGGCCTGGGTCATGACCAGATTGAGCAATTCCATGATGCGCTGTCGGCTGCTGTCGATGCGATTGCGGAAACTGGGCTGCAGACAGGTGAAGTAATAGCCCTGGAACAGGTCGAACTGCATCTTCCTGCAGGCCTCGTGCGCCTCTTCCGTATCCACGTTGCGGGCGATGATGCACGCCTTGAGTGAGCGTCGCAGCGCCTGCACTTGGCCGATCAGACTGGGCACGTCGTGTTGCGTGACATCGAGGCGGATATAGCGCGACTGGCGCAAGTGGTTGGTGATGCCCGGCTGCCGGGGCGGTTCGTCCACGGCCAGCGGGATGCCACCCTGGGCCACGACCTCCTGCAAGGGTGCGCCGGCGTGGACGAGATCGGCACCGGTGACGCAGAGGACCACCCTGTCCGGGGGCAGTTGCGTCACCAGCGGGTTCAACAGGGTGTCAGATGCCACGGCCAGGAAGGTGAGGCGGGTACCCAGGGCACGCTGGTAGGCCATGTCGATGACGGCGGTGAGCAGCATCTCGTCGCGCATCTGCTGCAGGCTCTGGGCGCCGGGCAGGGCAGGCACGGGCACCCGCTCACGCAAGGCAAGCTCGTAGCCGGCCACACGATAGTGCTGGTCGAGGATGGGCTGACGGACCAGGAAGCGCTGCAGATGGGCGGGGATGCTCAGCTCACCGGGCGCGCCGGCAGGCTGCTGCTGACCGGTCTCAGCGGGCTGACGGACGGCGATCGACGATCGTTCCAAGGGCATCTCCTAGGCCGTGTTGTGCAGTTTGCTCAACAGGGCATCCACAGCCCGGTCCATCAGGGGCACGCTGTCGATTAGCTGGATCTGCCCCTCGCGCAGCTTGGTTGCCAGACCGCTGGCATGGATGGACATGGCCCTCTGGCCCAAACGGTTGGTGAACAGATAGATGCCCTTCATCGGGCTGATCCAGGCCAGTTTGGCCCGGGCCATATTGCCGTCCTCCTGCCGAAATTCGATCCAGCTGCCGCGCTTGAGCTGCCGGACCATGACATCGTACTTGTCATCCTCCGGCTCACCCCCTGCCAGCCAGCTCACGTCAGTCAGGGTGATCTCCTCGGTATCGGTATGCTGACTGACGATGGGCAGCGCGGAGACCTCCTGCAGTAGCGTCGGCATCACTTCCACGGCCTCGTTCAGTACCGGCACCTCTTCGAAGTCCGCTGGTTCGTGGGGCACCGGCTGCGGTGATGCAGCCGGGATGGGGCTGACGGCGGGCTCGTTGGCCGTCTCCGCCGTCGCTCCTTTCATGCCGCTCTTGACCGCCTCGGCGTGGCACTTCACCAAGGCGGCGAAGAATCTGTCCTGTTCCGCCTGGGGGACCTCCAGGGTCTTGAAGCCATCCGACATTCGCTTGAGTATGCCCGGCAGGCGCTGCACCAGCAGTTTGCGCTCTTCCGCGCTGGTCTTGGGTGTCACGCTCCAGATCAGATCGGACATGGTCTGGACCGCCCCCCGCCATGCCTCGCTGTCCTCGCCGGACTGACTGTAGACCAGGGTGAGCAGTTGCCGCCAGGTCCCGTGCAGGAAGTCCTGGATCAGCGCAGGGGCGGAGTGGCCGAAGAGCTGGGTGTGGATGGTGTCATAGGCGACCACCTCGGCGAGCTCACGCTGTTCCCGCGTATAGAGGAGCTGGGCGCCGCGCGCCGTATGGGCGTCGATCTGCCGCTTTTCCTCGGCCAGATAGCCTTCCAGGTCCTCCAGGGCGGCATGGAACACGTCCAGCTTGTCGTCGAAGTCGTTCAGGATGCGCTGGACGATGTCGTCCACCTTGCGGTAGAGCCCGCTCTCGTGGCCTTCCTCCGCGTTCCAGCCCATGGACACCTCGGCCAGCGTGTCCAGCAGCCGGCGGGCGGGATGGGCCTTCTGGGAGAAGAAGTTGCGGTCGAGCATGGCCACCTTCAGCACCGGGATCTGCAGCCTGCCGATCAGCGCCTTCATCGCATCCGGTACGCGCCTGTCGTCCAGGATGTAGTCGAAGATCAGGGCCACGATGTCCAGGGTCATGGCATCGACTTGGCCCATGCCCGCGGCCACGCCTGCGTTCTTGATCTCCCGCAACACATTGATCTGGCCGTCGCCCAGATGGGCGGCTTCCAGGCCCTGCAGGTTGAGGCCCTCGGTCTGGCCACGCTGCAGTTGCGTGAGGGTGTGCATGAATACGGGTGTGGCGGTGGCGACCCCGCCAGTGGGCATGGCACCTGCGACCGTACCCGTGGATGGGCCGCCGCTGGCCAGGCTGGCAGGCACAGGGATACCGGGCATCACTGGAGCGCCGGCCAGCAGGGGGCCCGCCGCTCGCCCACCCGACGCCAGCAGTTGCTGTAGTACTGTGAGCAGATCCGCGTTTTGCACCGGGCCGCCGGCATTGACCTGCCCGACCGATCCAGCCTCTCCGCCTTTTGGCGCCTTCTTGAGTCCGACGCGGATGGCGGGAAGGACGCCCTTGTCCACCAGGAAGCGGTTCAAGGTCTGGTAGACCTCCTTCACCCGTTCCGGCAGCTGTTTGTTCAGCATGGACGCCAGTACCAGCCTCACCTTGAGGTCGCTGTCCTGTTCCTTGAAGGTGTCCAGGATGGCCTTGCCGATCACCTCGGGACCGAGGGGGTTGTCCTCGGAGGAGAGGTCGCGCTGGTCGAGCAGGACCCCCATGCGCTGATTCAGCCCGAACAGTTCCTCGCCGCAGGCATTGTGCAGGGCATTGGCCAGATTGTTGACAGCCAGGGTCTCCTCGAGGTCATCCGGTTCCATGAGGCTGAGCTGGGAATCCGACAGGGCTACAGGGTTAGCAGCCATGAGGGCCTTGCGGCAGCCCTGCTTGTAAGCCTTGAAGAAGGTTTGCCGAAAACCGACCTCGATGGCGGCGGCACGGTCGCGCAGGAATTCCATGCCCTCGAGATAGAGCATGCTCATCTCGTGATGATGGGTATGGGCGGCCAACTGGTGCAGTTCCTTGCCGGATACCTCCAGGGCCTTGCCCAGGGCCTCGACGAGACGGTTTGCGGCCAGCTCGCCGCTGTCGTCCAGGACACGGTTGCCTGCCGGTCCGGCCGTGCGGCGGGACTGGCTGAATTCCACGACATTCCGCGCTTCCTGCATGGTCTGCCTCCTGCTGTCCAGATGGAATGCAAAGCGTGGTGGCGGGCCAGGTCGAGAGGATTTCGACATCTGGCGATCGGCAGGGCAGGCACGGGAGATGGGTTGCAGGGCGGAGGCGCATGTACACCGCCTCCGAAGTTTCCTGGCAATCCCGCTGTCATAGGGTGTGACCCCCTTAGACCGGTGATTTTGCGTCCCCGCCTTTCGGCGCGTTTGCCCTTGCAGGTTGCACCAACGCTAAACTGCTTGAAACCTTATCGGCAGGCGTGGATGAAAACTTTAGGGATTTTTCCAGCACTGACGGTGACGCCGCCGATGGCCGATGGCAGAATCCGTGCACCTCACGCGGAATGGTCCGTAGGTCGGGCCGTAGGTCGGGCTTCAGCCCGACACCCAACCTGAAGTCCGACCTACACAGGGTTGGTCGAGATCGACACGGATTCAGGTTCGAGTATCTCCTGCGCCAGGCACGGGCCAATCATACCCACGTGGCGACGGGGGTATTTGGCGCGCACATGCGGATCGCCCTGGTCAACGACGGACCGGTAACCTTCCACCTTAGGGTGAGGCCCGTGCCCCCCGCGGCCTGACCCTTTCAGCCATCCAGGAAGGGATAGTCTGTATAACCGCGTTCGTCGCCGCCGTAGAAGGTGGAGGGGTCCGGGCTGTTGAGGGGAGCGTCGCGCCGCAGCCGCTCGACCAGATCCGGGTTGGCCAGAAACAGGGTGCCAAAGGCCACCAGGTCTGCCTCGCCCTGCGCGACGGCGGCCATGGCCGATGCGCGGTCATAGCCATGGTTGGTCATGTAGATCCCCTGCCACAGCCGCCGCAGTCTGGTGAGATCGAAGTACGGGCCGGCGGCACCGGGGGCGTCCATGCCCAACCGGGTGACATGCAGGTAGGCCAGATTCAGGGGGTTGAGCAATTCCACCACGCGGCTGAAGGTCGTCTCCGGGTCGGAATCCCGCATGTCGTTGAAGGGCTGGATGGGGGACAGGCGCACGCCCACCCGGTGGCTGCCCCAGACAGCGCAGACGGCGTCCAGGACCTCCAGCAGCAGGCGGGCGCGGTTTTCCACGCTGCCACCGTAGGCGTCGGTACGCCGATTGCTGCCGTCACGCAGGAATTCGTCCAGCAGATAGCCGTTCGCCGCGTGCACCTCCACCCCGTCGAAGCCGGCCGCCGCCGCGTTCTTGGCCGCGACGCGGTACTGCTCGACGATACCGGGGATCTCCTCGATGGCCAGTGCCCGTGGGGTGACGAAGGGCTGCATGCCTTCGTAGGTGTAGGCCTCCCCCTCGGGTTTGACCGCCGACGGGGCCACGGGCAGGGCACCATCCGGCTGCAGAGAGGGATGCGAGATGCGGCCGACGTGCCAGAGTTGGCAATAGATATGCCCCCCTCTGGCGTGGACTGCCTGGGTGATGGGCGCCCAACCGCCAACCTGCGCACCGTTCCAGATCCCTGGGGTGAGCGGGTAGCCCACCCCCTGCGGCGAAATGCAGGTGGCCTCGCTGATGATCAGGCCGGCACTGGCGCGCTGTGCATAGTATTCCGCCATCATCGCCGTGGGTACGCCGTCGCGGCCGGCGCGGTTGCGGGTGAGCGGGGCCATGACCAGACGGTTGGGCAGGGTGGCCGGACCGAGCTGGAGGGGGGAGAAGAGGTCGGGCATGAGCGCTCCTGGCGGCTTGCGGTGGGTCGGACTTGACGGAACGGGTCATCGTGTCGATTCTACCCGCATGACTGCCCCAGACGCCCTCATGTGCCTCTCCGGCCATTGCCCGAACTGTCCGGCCGTCCTCACCGCGCTGGCGGAGATGGTCAAGGCCGGCAGCCTCGGCGAGCTGCGGGTGGTGAATGTGGAACAACGCGCGGAGACGGCGCGCGAGCTTGGTGTGCGCTCGGTGCCCTGGGTGAGGATCGGTCCTTTCGAGCTCACCGGCCTGCGCAGCCGGCAGGAACTGGAGTCGTGGGCGTCCATGGCGGTCAGTGAAACGGGTATGGCCGACGGGTTCCACGCCCTGCTCAAGGAGGGCGAGCTCGCGACGGTCCTGGAGACCGTGCGGAAAGCCCCGGAGCTCCTGGCCGCGGTTCTGCCCATCGTCGCCAATCCCGAGGCCAGCCTGAACGTCCGTATCGGCGCCGGCGCGGTATTGGAGGCGTTCGCCGGCCAGCCGGCCCTGCGGGCGCTGCTGCCGCGGCTGGCAGAACTGTCAACCGATGAGGATGCCCGCGTCAGGGCCGATGCCTGCCACTATCTGGGGCTCACCGGCGATGCCGCTGCCCGTAGCCACCTGCAGGCCAGGCTGGACGATGCGGACGCGGCGGTGCGGGAGATTGCGGCGGAGAGTCTGGCAGCCCTCCCGGACTGAGCCGGGTGGCGGCTGCACGTTTAGCGTGAAAGCCGGCGCAGCCGGCTCACGAAGCTCCCCTCCCCCGCTGGGGGAGGGGCTGGGGGTGAGGGAACGGACAAGGCGACATTCATGCTTTGGGGTGGCGTCGCCATGTCCGTTAGCTCCGCCACCAGCCCCTCGTTGCCGGGCAGCGCGAGCAGGGTGGAGACCAGTTTCATCAGGGCGTGCTCCTCGCCGCCCTGGTCCACCTCGACGTGCTCGTCCTCGGGCATGGGGGCGCCGATGGACATGGGGATCACCGAGGCGCGCCCGCGCCCGGCCATGCGACCGCCGTCGGTGACCAGGTAGTAGCTGCGGTAGCGTTCCTTGCCCTCGGCGTCGCGGCCTTTGAGCTTGAGGGTCATCATTTCCATCGTTTTTCTTTCGGATCGCGGGGGAGGGGGAAGGTTACCTGTGGGTTGGCGGCAGTCGTGGCGTTCAGGCACGGCCGGCCTCGTAAGGTATGGCGGCACAGGCGGCCCGGTGTGCCGTGTCGAAGATCTCGACCACCAGTTCGCGCGCCGACTCGGGCGTGGCGCCAACCATACGGGCACGCACCGCCAGAGCCAGGCACAGGGCCTGCAGGATGTCGCCGTCGCTCAGCTCGCGGTGCATTTCGACGTGACGGCTGATGGTCTCCAACAGGGAGGTCAGGAGGTCCGACACCCCCTCGGTCGAGCGGGTTAGCGGGTGCAGGGGGAATTCGACGTCGTAGGCCACGCCGCCCGAGGTGACGGCGGTGAAGCTCAGGGTCCCGCTCATGCCGGCCACCCGTCGAGTTGGCGGGCCATCAGACCGGCCACGTCGACCCGCGCCTCGAGTCGTGCGCAGAGCAGAAAGCAGCCGGCGAGCTTGCGGTGCAGGAAGATCAGGTCGGCCGGTGGCGGCCGCCAGTGGCCCCGGTCGAAGCCCAGTGCGTAGCTCGAATCCCGCAGGCGCAAGGTCAGATCGCTCCGGCCGAAGTCGTAGGCGCCCGTATGGCGGGCCGGCTCGGCCACCAGCAGGAAGAGTTCGGCCACCGCACGGCGGCGCGGCAGGGGATCGGTCTCATCCAGGTAGCCCGCATGCAGCGCGGCCCGTTCGACGCCCCGCGCATCGCCGGCACAGGCGGCCTGCATGAGGGCGCGCACCTGGTACAGGCGCTGCGGCGGATAGACCCGGGTGGCGCCGAAGTCGAGCAGGCCGATGCGCCGGGTGTCCGGGTCGTAGCGGAAGTTGGCGAAGTTGGGGTCGGTCTGCACCACGCCGAATTCGAGCAGTTCGCGCAACAGCAGCTCCACGAGCCGTGCGGCGACCCCGTCGCGCAGGGCCTGTTCCGCCCCGGCCAGGCTCTCCACCGGAACGCCGGGCACGAAGCTCATGGCCAGGACGTCGGACGTGGTCAGCTCGTCCACCACCTCGGGCAGCATCAGGTGCGGCTCGTTCGCCAGCAGCCGGTTGAACAGGCGGATGTGCTCGGCCTCGCGTAAGTAATCGGCCTCTTCGTGCAGTTGGCGCTTGGCCTCGGCGAGCAGTTCATCGAGCCTGGCCTCGCCGGGCAGCAGGGGGAGCACGCGCAGCAGGGCGGCGACGTTGTCGACATCGCTGTCGATGCTGCGGCGCACGCCGGGGTACTGCACCTTCACTGCCAGCCGGCGCCCGTCCTTGAGCACAGCCTCGTGCACCTGACCGATGGAGGCCGCCGCCAGCGGTGTGAAACCGAAGCGCTGGAAGCGCCGTTCCCAATCGCTGCCCCAGTTGGCCTCCAGCACATCCGCCAGCTGGCCGAGCGGCATGAAGTGGGCATCCTCGCGCAGGCGCGCGAGGGCGGCGGTGAATTCCGGGGGCAGCAGCTCGCCCGCCTCCATGGACAGCAGTTGCCCCACTTTCATGGCGGCTCCGCGCAGACGGGAGAGCTTGTCCGCCAGACGCGCGGCGTTGTCCGGCGTGAGCAACAGCTCACGTACCGGCGGCAGCTGCCCCTGGGCCATGCGGCGCGCGCCCTCGGCGAACATGCCGCCGGCCAGGCCGACGGCAAGGCCACCCAGGTGCATCAGACGGCTGGCGCGATGGCTGGGAACGGCAGCGGGGCGGGTGGTCATGGCGGGATGCTCTTCAAAGTTGTCCAGGACAAGACAGACGAATCATACCGGGGTTCCCGCAGTCGCGGCAAAGCCAAAAAACGGCCCGCCGTTCGGCGGGCCTGCCAAGGGTGCGTAAGGATCGGTGCGATCAGTACTGGTTGGCTGCCCATTCGTCGATCGGGATGCAGGCCTTGTCGATCGGCGCGCAGCCCTCGCCCAGCATGGCTGCGATGCAGATGTATTCGTTGCCTTCCTCGTCGGTGAGGTTGCGCACCGGCAATTGGTCTACGGACTCGAAGCCGCGGCTGTCCATGATGACGAAATCGAACGCATCGCCAATGTTCACCCCCAGGCGACCGCCGTTGCCCTCGCCGTATTTGGCCCACCACGAATCGGGGTCGGCGCCATCGTAGCTCGGCGACATGCGGTCGCTGCCGCGCTGGTGCCAGGAGACGATGGTCGGCTCCAGCATGCGGTTTTCCCTGGCCGCGGCCAGAGCCAGCCGGCTGGCCTCGGTGAAGTCCAGTTCGGTGCCGGTGTGATGGATGTGTACGCTTTGCATGGTCTGCTCCTCTCGTGGTCAAACAGGTGTCGTGGAATACGTCAGCGATGTCTGACGTATGTAGTATGTCTAGGACAAAACTGAGACCATGCAAGCAAATTTTTTGCTTATAAAAAGATTCAATCAGCCAGCGATGCCCCTGTTTTCAGGGGGCCGACGGGGTACCCGCATTCCTGGCCGTGCAGGGGTGAAACCGGAGACCGGCCCGAAGGTCATCAGCAACCACGACCCTGTCCCGATGACGGAGAGACCATGTCCCCTTCAGCCTGTCCCGTTCCGGTTATCCCCCGGTGGCTCGGTGCGACCGGAGTCCTGCCCTTCGTGACCCTGGCGGTTCTGATCTGGGTCCCCGGCAGTCACCAGACCTGGACGGCCCAGGCGCTCCTGGCCTACGCCGCCGTCATCCTGTCCTTCGTCGGTGCCCTGCATTGGGGTATCGCCATGTCCACCCAAGTCGCACGAGACACGCGCAGCGGCAGGCTCTACGTGGGCAGCGTGGTGCCGGCCCTGCTCGCCTGGCTGGCGCTGCTGCTGCCGCCGGCATGGGCGGTGGCCGTCTTGCACGCGGGTCTCTGGGGACATTACGCCCAGGACCGCCGTCTCGCCGGTGAAATCAACCTTCCCGCCTGGTTTCTGCCCCTGCGCCTGGCCCTGACCAGTGTCGCCAGCCTGTCTCTGCTCGCGGCCTGGCCGCGCCTGATCTGAGGAGAGGTGCTCATGGATGCCTTCACACGCCCGTTGTCGTCACCTGGCCGCACGACGCAGGCGGACTTTCCGCCCAGCCGTTTTGCCGCCCTGCGGCGGGCCCTGTGCGCCGATCCGGCCCACTACGCGCGTACCCGCAATCACCTCGACGGGGCCGTCACCGCCCTGTCCCCCTATATCACGCATGGTCTGCTGCCGGCGGATGAGCTGTTCGACCTGTGGCGTCGCCGGCTGGGGTTGAGCCTCAGGGACAAGCTGCTCGGCGAGTTGGCATGGCGGGAGTTTTACCATCACGTCTGGTATCACCGCGGTGAGGCCATCCTGCACGACCTCGGGCCGGGACTGCCTGGGGTGCGCTATGCCGACCGGCTGCCCGAGGACATCCGTCAGGCCGCCAGCGGCGTGCCGGCGATCGACGCCACGGTGCGTCGCCTCTACGGGACCGGCTGGCTGCACAACCATCAGCGCATGTGGCTGGCCAGCTATGTGGTGCACCTGCGCAAGGTGCACTGGCGCGCTGGCGCCGACTGGATGTATGGCCATCTGTTGGATGGCGACCTGGCCAGCAATCACCTGTCCTGGCAGTGGGTTGCCGGCACCTTCAGCCGCAAGCCCTATCTGTTCAATGCCGACAATGTGGCCCGCTACGCGCCGGAGCTCGACAGTCACGGCACGGCCATCGATCGGAGCTATGCCGAGCTGGCGCGTATCGCCCGCAACGGTGCTGACGTCGGACCGGAGGGTCGTCGGCCGGTGCCGGTCGAGGAGCCGCCCCTGCTCGACCGACCACCCGCCTGGCAGCGGATGCAGGCAGCGCCGGTGGGGCAGGAAAGGTGGACGGCCATCATCCACCCCTGGTCCCTGGAAGGCCGGGTGCCCGAGCTCAGGCAGGTGGGTATCCTGGACGCAGGATTCCATCGGCGCTTTCCCTGGTCTGCCCGCCGGTGGGCCTTCGTGCTGGGACGCATGGGGTGCGTCTGCGACGGGATTCATTGGGGCGACTTGGCCGCGATTGCCACCGGCCTAGCCCCGACTGAGCGGCTGCTCGCGGTGCTGACCCTGAACCCCGGCTATCGCGAGGGTCTGGTCCTCGCCGTCGGTGGCTGTCTGGCCCCGCAGCCTACCGCACTGCCGGAACTGGAAGACTGCAAGCCTTCCTACAGCGCCTGGCTCAAGAGCCAGTGCCGTCAGAACCCGGCGCTGTGCACCTGACGGGCAGCATGAAGCCGCTGTTTGTTCCCGCCGCCGACGCTCAAGGGAGTTCGTCCGATGCGTCCGCCGAACGCGCCATCAGTGCATAGAACAGGGCCAGCACGCGCTGCGGGCTGGCCGTGCCCGCCGTAATCAGGGCCTGGAAGCGGCGGTTCATGTCCGCCGACAAGGTATCCTGACTGCAGGGTCCGAACCCCATGCTCCAGTTGGCGAATTCGCGTCCTTTCAGCTCGTGCCGGAAAAGCAGACGCAGGTCGGAATGACGCGGATCCTGGCGCAGGCGGCTCAGCAGCTCATCCAGGGCTGCCGCCGGTCCCTCGAGGACCTGGAAAAAATGGCCGCTGCAGCATTGCAGGTGGCCGGTGATGCGTTGCTTAGGGTTGTTGTGACGTGATTGCTCGACGATGCACCGGATATCTTCCTCGCTCAGACCCGGTGTGGCCAAACTGATGTAGGCGAGTTGATCCATGGACGCTGGTCATGCGCTCAACCCGAGGTAGGTGGCGCCAGTAATTTGATTGCGGCAGCGCCGATTGTGTCTGAATGCAATGCGGTTGGACAGGGTGGTCGGCAGTGCGGCGCGCACTGGGTTATGAACCGCTCTGCCGGTGCGCGCCATGTGCCCGTAACTACGGCTGTCTGTGCCGGGGCGGAGTGCGCATGTCAGTTGGGCAGGATCACCGTGTCGATGACGTGAATGACGCCGTTGGAGGCCATCACGTCGGTCTGCACCACGCGGGCATCGTTGACCATGACGCCGGTCTTGCCCGCCTTGATGGTGATGGCCTGGCCCTGTGCGGTCTTGACCTCCCCACTCTTTACATCCCTGGCCAGGATTCGACCGGGCACCACGTGGTAGGTCAGTACTTTGGTCAAGGCGGCCTTGTCGGCCAGCAAGGCGTTGAGTTTGTCCGCTGGGATCTTGGCGAAGGCGGCGTCAGTCGGGGCGAACACGGTGAACGGGCCCGCGCCCTTGAGGGTGTCGACCAGTCCTGCGACGGTCAGCGCTTTGGCCAGGGTGTTGAACTGGCCGGCACTGATGGCGGTATCGACGATGTCTGCCCGGCTGGCGGGTTTCTCGCCATGGGCGGTGCCGTATGCAGTGCCGTAGCCCATGCCGGCCATGGAGATGGCAGGCGTGACGGCCAGCAGCGTCGCGGACAAGGTGGTGATGAGGGTGGCCTTGAAGGTCTTGCGATTCATTTCTCTGACTCCTTGTACAGTGGGTGGGGGCCTGTAGCCGAGCATGGCGTCCAGGCTATGTCCTGGACAAAATAAAAACGCTCGAGTTCGTACAAACTCCGCCATGGAGCGTGAATTATTTGTTAAAGCCTAAAGATGCATGCGGTTTCAAGCCCTGTGACGATCGGCGCGTGGAACGATTCTGAATCTGATCAGACCAAAGCTTGCAGGTTACAGTCTTTTTGTCCAGCCAACCCGAGAAGGAGATGATGATGCACACCCAGTCTCGCACGATGCGCAGCCGCACCCTCGCCACCCTGGCCCTGACCATGGTCCTCGCCGCCCCTGCAGTCGCGGGCAGCGGTCATGCATACGTGCATCCGGTCCAGTCTTTCCACGCTCATCACGGCTATGGCCACGGGCATCCGCACGATATGCAAGGTATGTCCTCAAGCTGTCCCTACATGAACTCTGGCGTGGCCAGAGCTCCCGCCAAGACCCTGGGCGTCATGGTCAGCAGCCTGCCCAATGCCGCCCTGGACGAACGAGGACTGGGCTATGCCATCCTGGTCAGCAAGGTGCAGTCGGACAGCGCCGCGGCGCAGGCGGGTATCCGCTCCGGCGATCTCATCATCGAGTTCGACGGCAAGCCGGTCTTTTCGGGCGAGCGCCTGCGCTGGCTGGTCAATCGGGCCGAAACGGGGAAGGCCGTAGAGATCAAGCTGCTGCGCGACAAAGAGACCATCACTCTCAATGTCACCCCCCAGCAAGTCGTCGCCCCGGTCAAGCAGGAACTGCCCAACGAGTACAGAAAAATGGGACGTCAGACCTGAGCGGGTCCAGTTCTCCGCCGGCCGGGGGGTGTGTGTTCACCGTCTCCCGGCTGACATGCCCTCAGTGTCTATGGATGCTTGCATGAAAGATATCCCTCGCCTGCTCGCGATGCTCGTCATGGCTGGGGCCATGACAGGCCTCGTGTCTGCCGCCGATCTCAGTCAACATCTGTGGCATCAACGCGTCTTGTTGGTCTTCACGCCGTCGGTCGATGATCCACATCACACACGCCTGATGCGCGAGCTGGCGGAGCGCTCACGGGACCTGGATGACAGGCTGGTTGCGGTCTATCGCGTGGTGCGCGAAAGCAGACCAACGTCCGACCATCCAGCCGTGTCGACTGTTGCCGACGAGTACTTGTGGCACCGCTTTGACGTCGAACCCAGCCAGGCCTTGCTCATCCTGATCGGCATGGACGGTGGCGAGAAGCTGCGCTCCGGCTTGACCGAGGCCGACCTCGACAGGGTATTTCGGCGCATCGACGCCATGCCCATGCGACGCATGGAGTTGCGCGGCCGGTGACCGACAATCCAGTCATGCATCCGGTATTGGTCGCTGCGGTGCGGCAAGTCTGTGACTGCCAGCCGCATAGGGGGCCCACATCGCCGGCACTTCGGGTGACCCGATCGCAGGCACGGGCCGGTCTAATGGAAGATCTGGGATCATCCCTGAATCGTCTCTGCATGTTTTGTCGGCCTGACCTCTGTCCTTGTCAACCTGTTGTCTGGACGGGCCTCGGCTCGGCATGCACCATATCCCACCCCCTCACGCCCCGGCCAGACCATGACCGACCTCTATCCCGCCCAACATGCCGTGGACACCGAGCGTCGCTTCGGTGGGGTGCGCCGTCTGTATGGCGACGACGCCCTGGAGCGTCTGGCATGCGCACGCGTGTGCGTGATCGGTGTCGGCGGCGTGGGTTCCTGGGTGGCCGAGGCCCTGGCGCGCAGCGGTGTCGGGGGCCTCACCCTGATCGACCCGGATCACGTGGCGGAGTCGAACATCAACCGGCAGGTGCACGCCCTGGAGGCCAGCCTGGGCATGGCCAAGGTCCAGGCCATGGCGGGCCGCATCCGTGAGATCCATCCGGCCTGCGAGGTCCGCGGTGTGGAGGAATTCGTCACCGAGGACAATGTGGCACGGCTGCTGGCTGATCGATACGACCACGTGGTGGACGCCATCGACAACACCCGCGCCAAGACCGCCTTGGTGGTGCATTGTCTGCGCCAGCGCCTGCCGTTCATGTGCGTGGGCGGCGCCGGCGGGCGGACCGATCCCGCGCGGGTGCGCGTGAGCGATCTCGCCCTGACCAGCCACGACCCGCTGCTTGCCAAGCTGCGCGCCAACCTCCGCCGTCGGCATGGCTTTCCACGCGAGCCGGGCCGGCGTTTCGGTGTCGAGTGTGTCCATTCCACCGAGCCGCTGGTCTATCCGCGCGCAGACGGCGGTGTCTGTTACGAACGGCCCGAGGACGGCCGTATCCACGGCCTCAACTGCGCCGGCTACGGCTCCTCGGTGTGCGTGACGGCCACCTTCGGCCTGCTGGCCGCCGCACGTGTGCTCGACCGCCTGCTGGGCGTAAGAACGGAATGATTCCCGGATCCGGGCAGATCGAGCGCAAGATCCAGGGGATCGGGCTTTTGTCGGTTGTCGGGCTGAAGCCCGACCAACAGCCCGACCTGCAACCCGACCTACACGGCGTTCGTCGGCATCGACACCGATTCAGGTGTTACGCTGGCCGGGACTCAATATCCCCACAGTCGCTCCCAGACGATGGGCGGCCACTTGGCATCCGGCTCGGCCAGGCCGACGATGGCATGCTGGCCGATGTCCCGCACCTGCGGCCGCTCGTGTGGCCGGCCGCGATAATCGAGGAAGCTCACCACCTGCCTGAGGGCCTTGTGGCGTCCCGGATAACGGGTCACCACGGCGGTCTCCCTGTTGGCCAGGCGCACCAGACTGCCCGGCGGGTAGAGTCCCAGCCGGCGCAGCAGATGTGCCGCCAGCCGCATATCCAGTCGCTGTCGTTCCGTGCCGAACAGGCTGCGCATGGCCTGTTCGGGGGAACGCGGCGGCCGGTAGTGACGGCCGCCGATCTTGGCGCAGTAGTAGTCGGCCACCCGCACGATGCGCGCCGGCAGCGGTATCGCCTCACCGGCGAGCCCGGAGGGATAACCGCTGCCGTCCAGATGCTCGTGATGCGCCAGGACGGCGGCCAGCCAATCGCGGTCCTCCACCCCTGCCGCGACGAGGACCTCCATGCTGCGCACGGGATGTCGCCGGATGGCCTGACGCTGGGCATCGGTCAGGGCGCGTGCGCCCATGGCCAGATGCTCATGCAGTTGCATCTCCGACAGGTTCATGGTGAGGGCCGCACAGGCGAGCGACAGCAGCCGCTGCTCCGGCCAACCCAGGGCCTCGCCCATGACCAAGGCGACCAGGGCGCTGTGCAGACAGTGGCGCAGCGCCATGCCCTGCAGCGGGATCAGCCTGACCAGCCCCAGGGCGGCCTCGGCGTCCTGGAAATGGAGGGACAGCACCTCCGCCGCCTGCGTCCGAACAGAGGCCGCAAGCCCGGTTTCGGGCGGGACCGTGAGCAGAGCGGCCAAAGATGCGGCCACCTCCTGGAGACGTTTGGCCGGATTGCCCGCCGCGTTCACGCCGTCGGGCTTGCGGAAGAGGGGCTGATCAGCGAGCCGGCGCCACTGCTCCGGCGTCTCGATGCGGGTGCCGGCAGTGGCCAGCAAGGTGCCGCTGGCGGTGTAGAGGTCCCAGGCCAAGGCTTGGTCGAGGACGGATTCATCCAGGCTGACGGGTCGCAGAAGCACGAGGTGTTATGTCCGAGAGGTTCGTCGGATATTATTCCACCTGGAACGCGTCAGCCGAGAGGTCACCCATGCCCCTAACAGCCCTGAACAACGAGGAAGTCACCCTGCTGCGCAAGGAACTGGAACTGCTCATGAACGAACGCCACAGGCTGCTGCAGGTGGCCGGCGCCGCCGCGGTCCTGGTCGCAAACCTCGACACCGAGACGCTGCCGCAGGAACAGGACACCATCGATGCCGCCGAGATGCTGGCGGAAAGTCTCAATTCGCTGCCCGACGAGACGCTCAAGGATGCCCTGGACGCGGTGCAGGCCATCCCCGACCCCGAGGGTCAGGCGCAAGCCGAAGCCCAGGCCCAGGCCCGATCGGCGCTGGACTGACGCGGGTTCAATCGTCGGTCGATGCCGCGAAGGGCTCCCCGGCCAGGGGAGTGCCCAACTCCGCCATGATCTGCGCATAGAGCTGCCAGGCCCGGCGGGCCTCCTCTTCGGCCACCTTTTGCATGGCCTGTCCCAGATGCACCATGACGTAGTCACCCACCGCGGGCGGATCGTGTTCGAGCAGAATGAGGGACACCTGCCGCTCGATGCCCAGGGCCTGGCAGCGTGCCATCAGGCCGGTGACCGCTTCGACGCACATGGGGATGCTCAGACACATGGGCAAGGTGGGGGTTGGTACGCATCCAGTATAGCGCAGGGTTCGCTACCCGCCTGCGTCGCGCCGCTTGCCACCTTGATCGGCCTCACGCGGCGCGGGGTTGCCATTTGTCTGCCGCCTGCTAGGTTGTAGCGCATGAAGACCTTGGTGCTGGGCATAGGCAACACCTTACTCAAGGACGAGGGGGTGGGCATTCATGTCATACGCGCGCTCTGGGAGAGCGCACCCCCGGCGGACGGGGTGGACTATCTGGATGGCGGCACCCTCTCCTTCACCCTGGCCGGCCCCATCGAAGAGGCCGAGCAACTCATCGTCGTGGATGCGGCCCAGCTGCAGGCGCCGCCGGGTACGGTGCGCGTGCTGGTGGGTGAGGCGATGGATGCCTTCGTCAGCGGCAATCGCAAGGCCAGCGTGCACGAGGTCGGACTCACGGACCTGATGTCCATCGCCAAGCTGACCGGGCGATGGCCAGGCCGGCGCGCGCTGGTGGCGATCCAACCCAAGGAGGTCGACTGGGGCGAGACCTGCAGCCCCGAAGTGGCGGCCGCAGTACCCGAGGCCTGCCGGCTTGTGCGCGATCAGTTGGAGCGCTGGCGGCATGGGGCTTGAAGACATCCCCGTCACGGTGGAGACCGGCGCAGCGGACCTGACCGGCAATGCCCAGGCCCTGTTGGGGGAGATCGCCGCCCTCCTGCAGCGTATGCTGGCGACAGGGGAGGGTGGCGCCATCGATCTGGCCAGTCTGCCCTTCTCGCCCGCCGACCGGAGCTGGCTGGAGCAGCGCCTGGGTCGGGGGGAGGTCGAGATCCGCCTCATGGCGGCCGGCCTGTCGACCTTCAACGAGACGGCCTGCCCCGGTGTGTGGTGGGTGAGCCACCACAACGAGGCCGGCATCAGGGTCAGCGAGCTCATCGAGGTGGCGCGCATCCCCGAGCTGGTGGCCGCCCACCCGGACGATGTGAAAATCGGATTGGAACGTCTGAATAATCTGATAAATGAACTAGACTGAAATCGGTCCTGTACGAACTCACTGCAAGGAGCCTGTCCACCATGAACAAGCATGGCAATCTTCTGGAAAACCTCGCATGGCAGGGCATCTCCCGCCGCAGCTTCCTGAAGTACTGTGCCACCCTGGCCTCTCTCATGGCACTGCCGCCCACTGCCGGGCGGGCCATGGCCGAGGCCCTGGCCCGGGCCCCGCGGCCGTCGGTGATCTGGCTGCCCTTCCAGGAATGCACCGGCTGCACGGAGTCCATCACCCGCTCTCATTCGCCCTCCATCGAGGGCCTGATCTTCGACAGCATCTCCCTGGATTACCAGGAAACCCTGATGGCCGCCGCCGGGCATCAGGCCGAGGAGGTCCTGCACAAGGTGGTGGCGGAAAACGAGGGCAAGTTCGTGCTGATCATCGACGGCTCGGTGGCCACCGGTCTCGACGGGGCCTATTCCTGCATCGCCGGGCGCAGCAACCTGGACCTGCTGCGCGAGGTGGGGCCGAAGGCTGCGGCCATCGTTGCGGTGGGCTCCTGTGCAGCCTTCGGTGGCATCCCGAAGGCGAAGCCGAATCCCACCGGCGCCGTGGCGGTGTCCGACATCATCCGGGACAAGCCCGTCGTCAACATCCCCGGCTGCCCGCCCATCCCGGTGGTGATGACCGGGGTGCTGGCGCATTTCATCACCTTCGGCAGTCTGCCCGAACTGGACAGGCTGGGACGTCCCCGCGCCTTCTTCGGCGAGACCATTCACGACCGCTGCTACCGCCGGCCGTTCTACGACCAGGGCAAGTTCGCCAAGACGTTCGACGACGATGGGGCGCGCAAGGGCTGGTGCCTGTTCGAGCTCGGTTGCAAGGGGCCTGTCACTTACAACGCCTGCGCGCATGTGAAGTGGAACGATGGCACCTCCTTCCCGATCGAGTCGGGTCACGGCTGCATCGGCTGTTCGGAACCCGATTTCTGGGATGCCGGCGGCTTCTACAAGGCTTTGTCCATGCCGGCCGACCCCCTCAAGTTCGTGGCCGGGGCGGCCGTGGCCGGCGCGGCGGTCGGCGTGGCCGTGTCCATCGCCAACCGGGCCAGGAAGGGCGCTGCCAAGGCCGCCCACGAGACCGCCACCCTGGCGGATCTGGAGAAATGATCCGGCGGCCCGAGGTCGGCATGCCGGGGTGCTCGCAACGCACGGATCCCTCGCCGCTGACCTTTGACCGCTCACCCCACTGCGTAACGGAGACGATCGATGAACGAGCTGCAATTCCTCACCTGGGTCCGCGGCCCCGGCCTGGACATCGCCCTGGGCATCTTCCTGCTGGGCGTGCTCTGGCGTCTGATGGAGATCTACAGCCTCGGCCGCAAGAAGGATCTGGCCGCCCCACGCCACGCGCCGGGGGCTTCGGGCTGGCACACCATCCTGCGCCGCTCCCTGCCACCGCCGGGCATGGTCAAACGCTCACCGGTGAGCTACATCGGCGGCTACATCTTCCACGTGGGTCTGGCCATCATCGTCTTCCTGTTCGTCCCGCACATCAAACTGATCGAGGGGCTCACCGGCCTGTCCTGGCCGGGGCTGCCGTCCCAGGTGATCGACGCCGTCACGGTGGTCACCCTGGCGGCCATGGTGGTGGTACTGGTGGATCGCATCAACAAGCCGGTCAAGCGCTACCTGTCCACCTTCCAGGACTGGTTCACCTGGGCCCTGACCTTCCTGCCGGTGCTTACCGGCTATCTGGCGGTCAAGCACCTGTTTCTGCCTTATACCACCATGCTGGCGCTGCACATCCTCTCCGCCGAGCTGCTGTTGGTGTTCATCCCGTTCACCAAGTTGTTCCATGTCTTCACCGTGTTCGGCTCGCGCTGGTACAACGGCGCCATCAACGGTCATAAAGGAGTGCCGGTATGAGTGCCTCTCTCGAAAAGGGTGTCAGGGTCCTCAAGGAAGTCATCGACGCCCCCATCGCCAGTTATTTCAGCAGCTGCGTGCATTGCGGGCTGTGCGCCGAGGCTTGCCTGTTCTACACCGAGACCGGCGATCCCAAGTACACCCCGATCCACAAGCTGGAGCCGCTGCGCCGCGTCTACGAACAGGAGTACACCCTGCTCGGGCGCGTCGCCAAATGGTTGCACCTCTCCAAGCCGATCACCGATGCGGAGCTGGCCGAGTGGCAGGAGCTGGTCTACAACAGCTGTACCCTGTGCGGGCGCTGTTCGCTGGTCTGCCCGGTGGGCAACGATATCGTCTACATGGTGCGCAAGCTGCGCGAGGGTATGGCCATTTCGGGCCATGCGCCCAACGGGGTGATCGAGGCCACCCGCCGCACGGTGGAGCTGGGCAGCCCCATGGGGGTGAAGCTGCATGCCGTGAAGGCGCAGATGAAGCACGTGGAGGCGGAAACCGGCATCCCCATCCCCCTGGACGTGGAAGGCGCCGAGTACATGGTGCAGCTGTCCTCCATGGAGATCATCAACTTCCCGGAATACCTGTCCGCGGTCGCCAGGATCATGAAGCAGGCGGGCAAGACCTGGACCCTGTGCTCCACCGGCTTCGAGGCGACCAACGCCGGCATCCAGATCGGCGTCTCCGATCTGGCCCGGGTCATCGTCTCGCGCATCGTGGAGGGGGCCGAACGCCTCAAGGTCAAGTGCGTCATCAGTCCCGAGTGCGGCCACGCCTACACCGCCATCCGCTGGGAAGGCCCCAACCTGATCGGCCGCCCCTTCACCTTCCAGGTCAAGCACATCCTGGAGGTGCTCGACGAGTTCCGCGCCCAGGGGCTGATCAAGACCGAGGGCATGGAGACCGACCGCCTCAGCTTCCACGATCCCTGCCAGATCACCCGTCGCGGCGGTGTCATCCAGCAGCAGCGCAATCTGATGCAGATGGTGGCGGCCAACTTCGTCGAGATGCCCGATGCCGGCAAGTACAACTGGTGTTGCGGCGGCGGCGGCGGCGTGTCGGCCAACGAGGAGGCGGACGAGCTGCGCCTGTCGGCCTTCAAGCGGAAGAAGGCACAACTGGAGGCGGTCAAGCCCGACCGGCTGGTGACCGCCTGCGCAGTGTGCCGCACCACCCTGGAGGAAGGCCTGGAACATTACCAGATGGATCTTCCCGTGTTGGGCCTCACCGAGCTCATCGCCGAGCACCTGGTGGAGTCCGGCGATGGCGACAGGAAAGGAGCCTGAGCCATGAGCATCACCAACGACAAGCAATTCAAGGCTGCGCTGGAGGCCCTGCCCGTTGCCAGGCAACGCCGCGTGGCGGCCCGTTTCGTCCAGCTCGTGTCGGACCTGTCCGACGACGTGCGGGTGCGCGCGGCCATCGATGCGGCCGCCCGCGAAGGCGTCACGGACGCTGAGCTGGAGGTTCTGTACAAGGCGGCCAACAGCGCCCGCGTGGAGAGCCTGACCCGCTGTGGCGCCGAGACCGACTGGTGTGACCAGACCGCGCACTTCATCGCCAAGGCGGCCACCGCGTGCGTGCGTCCCGCCTCCGCCGGCGGCAACCTGGCCTGGGACGCGGCCATGCATGCCCGCATGGCGGCCACCTTCGCCGCTCTGATGCGGGGCGAGGGCACGGAAACTCGCGCCGCCGAGCAGCAGTACCATATCCTGGAAGCCTTCCTGAACGAATAGGAAACCGGTCATGAGCACAGCACAACGCGTCGTCGTCGACCCCATCACCCGCATCGAGGGCCACCTGCGCATCGAGGCGGAAACCGACGAGTCCGGTCGGATCACCCGTGCCTCCTCGGCCGGCACCATGGTGCGCGGCATCGAGATCATCCTGCGCGGGCGCGACCCGCGCGACGCCTGGGCCTTCGCCCAGCGCATCTGCGGCGTGTGCACGCTGGTGCACGGCATCGCCTCGGTGCGCGCGGTGGAGGATGCCCTGGACTACGCCATCCCGCCCAATGCGCAGATCATCCGCAATCTGATGATTGCCGCCCAGTTCGTGCACGACCATGTCATGCACTTCTATCACCTGCACGCCCTGGACTGGGTGGACGTGGTCTCGGCGCTGAAGGCCGACCCCAAGGCCACCTCACAGCTCGCCCAGTCGATCAGCAACTGGCCCAAGTCCTCCCCCGGCTACTTCGCCGACGTGCAGAAGCGGGTACAGAACTTCGTCGACGCCGGCCAACTGGGCATCTTCGCCAACGCCTACTGGGGCCACCCGGCCTACAAGCTGCCGCCCGAGGCCAACCTCATGGCCGTGGCGCACTATCTGGAGGCCTTGGAGTGGCAGCGCGACGTGGTCAAGCTGCATGCCATCTTCGGCGGCAAGAACCCACACCCTATGTTCCTCGTCGGCGGCGTACCCAGCGCCATCTCGGTGCAGACCGCCCAGGCCGGCGTGCGCGGCGGACAGGACGCCACGGCGGTCAACATGCTGGGCCTGCAGACGGTGCAGAGCGTCATCCACAAGATGCGCGACTTCGTCGATCAGGTCTATGTGCCGGACACCCTGGCCATCGCCGGCTTTTACAAGGACTGGGGCGCCCAGGGCGAAGGCCTGGGCAACTTCCTCTGCTACGGCGAATTCCCGCAGGAGGACATCTGGACGTCCAAGTCCTTCCTCATCCCGCGCGGCGTGATCCTGAACCGCGACCTCTCCACCATCCACCCGGTGGACCTGTACGCCGAGAACGAGATCCAGGAGTTCGTCACCCACTCCTGGTACAAGTACAGCGTGGGTGACGACAAGGGCCTGCACCCTTTCGACGGCGAGACCGAGTTCGACTACACCGGACCCAAGCCACCCTACGAGCACCTGGACGTGGACGCCAAATATTCCTGGCTCAAGTCGCCGCGCTGGAAAGGCAAGGCCATGGAGGTGGGGCCCCTGGCGCGGGTGCTGATGCTCTACGCCACCGGCCACGAGCAGACCAAGTCGCTGGTGGACATGACGCTCAGGACCCTGGACGTGCCGGTCGCGGCCCTCTATTCCACCCTGGGCCGCACCGCCGCCCGTACCCTGGAGACCAAGATCATCGCCGACGCCATGCAGGGCATGTACGACCGGCTCATCGCCAACATCAAGGCGGGCGACCTGGCCACCTTCAACGACAAGCTCTGGGATCCCTCGACTTGGAAGCGCGAGGCCCGCGGCGCCGGTTTCATGGAGGCGCCGCGCGGTGCGCTCGCCCACTACGTCGTCATCGAGAATGGCAAGATCGCCAACTATCAGGCCGTGGTCCCCAGCACCTGGAACGCCGGGCCGCGCGATCCGCAGGGCCAGGACGGTGCCTACGAGGCGGCCCTGAAGGGGCACAAGCTGCACGACCCGAAACAGCCCATCGAGATCCTGCGCACCATCCACAGTTTCGACCCCTGCATCGCCTGTGCCGTGCATGTGGTCGACCCGGAAGGCGAGGAACTCGTCCGGGTCCAGGTGACAGGCAATGGGTGACAGCGTTCGCGGTGTCGTCTTGCGCCGCCTGACCGCTCATGTCTGACCTCCCGGATCTGAAATGGAAGACGCACTCAAACGCCTGCTCGACGCCGAGGCCCGTGCCGACGCCATCATCGACGAGGCCAATCGCGAACGGGAACGGCTGATCAACGAGGCCCTGCAGGCTGCCCGCGAGGCCGAGGCGCGCTTCGAGGAACGGCGGGAGGACATACGCGCACCCTTCATCCGCGAGGCCGAGGCCCGCGCCGAACAGGCCATCGCCGAATTGCTGCGTAAATCCGAGGAACGAAGCCGCAGCCTGCGCGAGCAGGCGGCGCGACATGAACAGGAGGCCATTGCCGCAGCGCTCAGCCTGCTGCTCGACCCCCGTCACTGACATACAAGAAAGGCAGCTATTTTCATGTCTGCCTACCTGAACACCCGCGTAAGTCTCTACAGCGAACGTCTTTGGTCTGACGACCAGTTCTCGCAGCTCATCCGCGCCCCCCATGCCGAGGTGCCGGAAAACCTGACCCGACGCGGACTGGGTGCACTGGCGCTGGGCTACGGCGGCTCCGATCCCCTGTCGCTGGAGGGCAGGATCATCGCCCAACTGCTGGACGAGACCCGGGTGCTGGTGCGGCCGCTCACCGGCCCGGATCGCCAGTTCATCATCTACTGGACCCAGCGTTTCGAGGTCTCCAACGTCAAGACCCTGATACGCGCCAAGATGTCCGGCGAGCGTTACGCCAGCCTGGCGCCCAGACTCATCGACATGGGGCCCTTCGCACGTCTGAACCTGGAAGACCTGATGCACGCGGAGGACGTGACAGAGCTGTTCCGGCGCCTCGAACAGAGCCCGTATGCCGACATCGTGCGTCAT
Organism: uncultured Burkholderiales bacterium; assembly: GCA_938038385.1. GTDB lineage: Bacteria > Pseudomonadota > Gammaproteobacteria > Burkholderiales > Thiobacillaceae > JANWZL01. The sequence continues at coordinate 12,561 of CALHRD010000110.1, read as the reverse complement.
GCCCGGCGTGCCTTCGAGGAGAGTCATGACCCCTTCATCCTCGAGGCCACGCTGGACCGCACCTATTACGAAGGACTCGTACATCGGGCCAAACCGATCGAAGCCGAGGCGGGCAAACCCTTCCGCGATCTCATGGCCACCATCATCGACCGCATCAACCTGGTGTGGCTCATGCGCTACCGCTTCAACTATGGCCTTCCGCCGGCCCGTGTCTACTACCTGCTCGTCGGCGGTCATTATCGGCTCCAGGCCGATGTGCTGCAGCGGCTCGTCACCCAGACCAGCATCGAGGCAGTCATCGCCGCACTGCCGCCCGCGCTGGGCCGGACCCTGAGCGGTGCGCGCAGCATCATCGAGGTGTTCTGCAGCATGGAGTCCGAGGCCGCCGGGCGGGCGCGCCAGATTCTGCGTTCGGCCGCCTATCCGCTGGCGCGGGCCTATGCCTATCTCATCCTCAGGGAGCGCGACCTGCGCGGCGTGCGCGCGGTCCTGCGCGGCCGCCACCTGCGGCTGCCCGCCGAGGCCATCCAGCAGGCACTGGGCCATCAGACCTGCGGTGTCACCTGAGCGCATATCATGTTCCGTGCCCAGCCCCTCTACCGCGTGACGCTCTGGTGCCTCGCCAGCGAGGCACCGGATGCCGCCCTGTTGCTCGCCCGACACGGCATCTTCAGTCCGGTGGCACAGGAGGACGCGGCCCTGCCGGGAAACCCGGCAGAGTCGTATCGGGATGTCTTTCTGGAGGCCGATGCGCGGCTGTCGAGGATCCTGGAGCAATGCGGCCTGAGCGGCGAGATCACCCTGCCCGCCGATGCCGTTGCCCCCAATCTTACGGAGCTTCACGAGATCAACGACTGGCTGCGCGAGATCTGGCAGGTATGCTCACGCTGCAAGGAGTCGGAGCTGCGGGTGGAGGAGGAAAAACGCCGTCTTGCCAGCCTGAAGGAGACCTACGGGCGGCTCAAGCGGCTCAACCTCGACCTCTCGCGCCTGCTCAGGCCCGATTCCCTGCTCGATGCCCGCCTCGGCCTGGTGCCCAGCGCCAACGTCAAACGGCTCAGGGATGCCCTGGCCCTGGCCGGCTATGTCCTATCGCCATTCGACCACGCCGAAGGGCAGACCTTTGCCGTCGTGGCCGGTCCGCGTCGTGAGGGGGAGGGGATCGCCGACCTGCTGTCGCAGGCCGGCTGGCGCGAACTCCCTGTGCCGCCCGAGCTGCAGACCCACCCCGATGCCGCGCGCGAGTACATCGAGCAACAGGAGCGGCACCTGGAAGAGGTGTCCCGCATCCACTGCCAGGAGCGCACGGAAAGTCTGTCCCATTTCACCGAGCGGGTCCGCGATGTCTATATCCGACTCAGCCTGGCACGGCCTCTGGCCGAGGCCGCCGGCGCGGGGGTGCGTGGACGCCGCCACCTGGCCGTGTTCACCGGTTGGGTGCCCAGGCGTGCCATGGCGGCGATCCAGACGGCGCTCGAAGCGCGTTTTCACGGCCGTTACTGGATGACGGCGCGCGAACCCACCCGCGAAGAACTGGATCAGGCGCCCTCCCTGCTGAGTTATCCACGCTGGCTGCGGCCCTTCCTGCCCCTGGTGCGCAGCTATGGCGTGCCGCGTTATGGCGAGTTCGACCCGGCCCTGCTGTTCGCCGTCACCTATGTCCTGCTGTTCGGCGCCATGTTCGGCGACGTGGGCCATGGCGCGGTGATCATGCTGCTCGCCTCGTTCCTGCGCGGCAGGTTGGACTGGCTGCGGGTGGTGGGCATGACCGCGGGCGCCGCCTCCGTGTCGTTCGGCCTCCTCTACGGCAGCGTGTTCGGCTACGAGGAGCTGATCCACCCCCTCTGGCAGTCGCCCCTGCACGACCCGGCGCACATGCTGGTCCTGGCGGTGGCGGTGGGTGTGGGCTTCATCTGCGTCACGTTGGTGATCAATACCTACAACCGGCTGATGGCCGGGCGCGTGCCCGACGCCCTGCTCGACGGCGGCGGGTTGGCCGGCCTGGTGTTCTATCTGGCCGCGGTGGCCGGACTGCACGCACTCTTCACCGACGGTCGAGTCGCACCGGGCGCTAGCCTCGTCGCCGCGGTGGCGCTGGCCGTCGTGGCGGTTTACAAATGGGTGGAAACGCCTGCGTCCTTCGGCGAGCGTCTTCTGGTCACGCTCATCGAGAGCGTGGAGACCGCCACCAACCTGTTTGCCAACACCCTGTCCTTCCTGCGCGTGGCGGCCTTCAGCCTGAACCACGTCGCCCTGGCCCTGGCGGTGTTCACCCTGGCAGCAGGCATGTCGGCGGCGGGCCATTGGCTGACCGTCCTGCTCGGCAATGTGGTCATCATCGTCCTGGAAGGCGGCATCGTCGCCATCCAGGCACTGCGGTTGATGTATTACGAAGGCTTTTCCCGCTTTTTCAGCGGCAGCGGCGTGGAGTTCACGCCACTGAGCTTGCAGCGTGGTGAGCAGTTGGGGGTGAGGAGTTAGGGGTGGGGCGTGCGGAGGGGGCATCCATACACCCCTCAGCCCTAACCCTTCACCGCTTCGACAGAAAGGAGAATCCATGAACTGGCTGATCACATTGATGGGATTGAGCGTGGCGGGTCTGATCGCTGCCGGGGTGTATCTGGAGTTGCGCCCCCGCCCCTTGCCCAAGGCGCTGCCCCGTTGGCTGAAGGGCGGGGTCCTGGCCAATGTGCTGGCCTTCGGTGTCGGGCTGGCCGGTGTGCTGTTCCTGGGCGTGGAGCAGGTCATGGCCCAGGAGGTCGTCGCTGGTGGCGTACGGGAGATCTCCCTCGGGCTGGGATTGGCCATCATCGGCGTCGGCTTGCCGACCGCGCTCGCCGCGATCGGCGCCGGCATCGCCCTGGGGCCGGTGGGCTCGGCCGCCCTGGCGGTGATCGCTGAGAAGCCGGAGATGTTCGGCCGCACCCTGATCTATCTGGGTCTGGCCGAGGGGATCGCCATCTACGGCCTGGTCATGTCCATCCTGCTGCTCGGGAAGATCTAGTGCGGCGGGCAGCGGAAACCCCCGCATCGGGCGCGCGTCTGGTGGTCCTGGGCAGCGCCGGGCTCACCGAGGGTTTCAGCCTGATCGGCGCCGAGGTGTACCCGGATGCCGACCAGGCCACGGTAGAACAGGTGCTTGCCAATCTGGTGGTGGAGGGGGCCGAGGCACTCGTGCTGCTGGAGGGGGGGCTGGCGCACGGTGGCGGGGAGTGGCTCAACCGCCTGCGCAACGAGGGTGGGCGCATCGTCGTCACCGAGCTGCCGCCATTGGCTGCGCCGCAGGACTATGCCCCGGCGGTGGACGAGGTGGTGCGCATGGTGCTGGGTCCGGAGGCGTTGAAGGCGATGATGGGTGATGGGTGATGGGTGATGGGTGATGGGCCGGGGGGTGCCTGTCCCCATCCCTCATCCCGGAATAGACCATGGAAACCGACGTACAAGTCAGTCAACTGGAACAGGCCCTGCTCCGACAGGCGGAGAGCCTGGCGCGCGAGGCGCTTAAAAACGCGGAAGCCGCGCGCGGACGCATCCTTGCGGAGACCGAGGAGCACATCAAGCTGCGCGAAGAGCGCGAGATCCTGTCTGCCAAGGCCGAGGCCGAGCGTACGGTGCGCCGGCGTCTGCAGGCGGCGGAAACAAAGCGGGCGGCGGAATTCGACCGGCTGCGCTGGGTGCTCACCGAGGCGGTGCTGTCGCAGGTGCAAAACGCCCTGCAGGCCCTGGTGCAGGACATGGACCGTTACAAACCGGTGCTCGCCGGCATGCTCGCCGAGGCAGCCCGGCAATTGCCACCGGGGGATCTGGTGGCAGAGGTCAACGCCCTGGACTACGAGCGTCTCAAGCCTGTATGGGAAGAGTTCGCTGCGGCGGCCGCGCCGGGACGCAGGGTGGAGCTGAGTGCCCTGAGCCATCCGAGCGTGGGCGGCATCCTGGTGCGTCTGGCCGATCATCGGGCGCGCGTGGATCAGACCTTCGAGGCGCGCCAGGAGCGTCTGCGCGACCAGATGGCCCAGGTGGTCATGGAGCGCCTGTTCGCCAGCGCGCCGGATCTGGGGACCCTGGTGCACGGGTGATAGGGATTAGGCATGAAGCCGTTCCCGGGATGAGGACATCATGGGCAAGATCGTCGAAATCAATGGACCCATCGTCCGTCTGCAACTGCCGCAGACGGTGATCGGTGAACAGGTGCGGGTGGGGGCCCTGGGGCTGGTGGGTGAGGTCATCGGCCGCGACGGGGACACTGCGCTCGCCCAGATGTACGAGAACACCGAGGGTTTGCGCCCCGGCGAGGCGGCCGAGGGCCTGGGCCATGCCTTGTCGGTGGAGTTGGGGCCGGGGTTGTTGAACGCCATCTTCGATGGTGTACAGCGTCCGCTCTCGGCGGTGCGCGCCAAGAGCGGCGACCGTATCGCCCGCGGCGTGGAGGTGGCCGCCCTGCCGCGCGACCGGCGCTGGGCCTTCCGGCCCGAAGCGCGCCACGAGCCGGAGGCGCGCCTGGAGGGCGGCGATGTGCTCGGCACGGTGCAGGAGACCACGAGCATCGAGCACCGCATCCTGGTGCCACCCGACGTGCACGGCGAACTGCTGGAGATCGCCCCGGCGGGCGAATACACGGTGGACGAGACCATCGCCCGGGCACGGTTGCGCGACGGCAGCATCCGCAAGCTCACCCTGTCGCATCGCTGGCCCGTGCGCACGCCGCGGCCGTTCCGGCGACGCGACCATGCGGTCAAGCCCCTGATCACCGGGCAGCGCATCCTCGACACCTTCTATCCCCTGCTCAAGGGTGGCAAGGCGGCCATTCCCGGCCCGTTCGGTGCCGGCAAGACCATGCTGCAGCAGCAGATCGCCCGCTGGTGCAACGCCGAGATCGTCATCTATGTCGGCTGCGGTGAGCGCGGCAACGAGCTCACCGACGTGTTGGAATTCATGCCCGAGCTGAAGGATCCGCACACCGGTCGGCCGCTGATGGAGCGCACCCTGCTGGTGGCCAACACCTCCAACATGCCGGTGGTGGCGCGCGAGGCCTCGATCTATGTCGGCATCACCCTCGCCGAGTACTTCCGCGACCAGGGTTACGACGTGGTGATGGTGGCCGATTCCACCAGCCGCTGGGCCGAGGCGCTGCGCGAAGTGGCCGGGCGGCTGGGCCAGATGCCGGTGGAGGAGGGCTATCCCGCCTACCTCGGCTCGCGCCTGGCCTCCTTCTACGAGCGCGCCGGGCGGGTCGAGACGCTGTCTGGCGGCCACGGCTCGGTCACCCTGATCGGTGCCGTCTCGCCGCCGGGCGGCGACTTTTCCGAGCCGGTCACGAGCCACACCAAGGAGATCATCCAGACCTTCTGGGCCCTGTCCAAGGAACTTGCCGACGCCCGCCACTACCCCGCGGTGGATTGGCTGGAGAGCTTCTCCGGCTATGTCCCCTCGGCGGCGAAATGGTGGGCGGAAAACGTCGATCCGCAGTGGGAGGCGGCGCGCAACGAGGCGCTGGAATTGTTGAGCGAATCGGAGGAGCTCGCGCGCATCGTCAACCTGGTGGGGGTCGAGGCCCTGTCCAGCGAACAGCGCTGGACCCTGGAGGCGGCGGGACTCATCAAGGAGGGCGTGTTGCAGCAGGCCGCCACCGACGCGGTCGACAGCTTCGCCTCGCCCGAGAAGCAGTATGTCCTGTTGGACGCCATGCTGCAGATCCGTGCCCAGGGCATGAAGTTGGTCAAGCTTGGGGCGCCGGCGCGGCGCCTGCTGCAGCTACCCCTGCTCGCCCAGGCCCGGCGCTGGAAGAGTCAGTACCCCTCGGAGGAGATGGCCGCGCTGAAGGCCCGGATCGCCGAGATCCCGGGTATCTTCGAGCGCGTGGCGCTGGAGTATGCCGAGCGGCCGGCAGAGGTCTGACAAGAGTGAACAGCATGAAAAACATCGAATACCGCACTGCCACCTCCGCCCAGGGCGGGCTGATCGTCATGAGCGGCGTGCCCGGCGTGGCGGCCGGCACGCGGGTCGCCCTGCGCGACCACATCGGCCGCCTGCGTAACGGACTGGTCATCCGGGTGTCGGACGAGGCCGTCCTCGTCGAGGTGTTCGAGGGCACCGAGGCGCTGGACCTGGAGCGCACCTGGGTGCGTTTCCTGGACGAGCCCTTCACCCTCCCCCTGTCGCGCGACATCATGGGGCGCATCTTCAACGGCGCCGGCCAGCCGCGTGATGGCCGGCCGCCCATCATCTCGCGCGAGCGGCGCAACATCAACGGCGAGGCCCTCAACCCCGCCGCCCGCGCCTATCCGCGGGAGTTCATCCAGACTGGAATTTCCGCCATCGACGGCATGAATTCCCTCACCCGCGGCCAGAAGCTGCCCCTGTTCTCCGGCGGCGGCCTGCCGCACAACCGGGTGGCGGCGCAGATCGTGCGGCAGGCCAAGCTGTTGGGTGAGGAGGCCTCGGATTTCGTCGTGGTGTTCGCCGCTTTCGGGGTGTCGAGCACGGACGCCCGCTTCTTCCAGGAGAGCTTCGAGGAGAGCGGGGTGCTGAACCGGGTGGTGATGTTCCTCAACCTCGCCGACGAACCGGTGATCGAGCGCCTGCTCACGCCGCGCGCGGCGTTGACCGCGGCCGAATACCTGGCCTACGACCTGGACTACCACGTCCTGGTGGTGATGACCGACATGACCGCCTACGCCGAGGCGCTGCGCGAGGTGGCCGTGTTGCGCGGCGACGTGCCGGCGCGCAAGGGCTACCCCGGCTACCTCTATTCCGACCTGGCCGAGATTTACGAGCGTGCCGGACGCATCCGCGAGCGGCGCGGCTCGATCACCATGATCCCGGTGCTGTCCATGCCCTCGGACGACATCACCCACCCCATCCCCGATCTCACCGGCTACATCACCGAGGGTCAGATCGTGCTATCGCGCGAACTCTACAACCAGGGTGTCTACCCGCCGGTAGCGGTGCTGCCCTCGCTCTCGCGCCTAATGAAGGACGGCATCGGCAAGAACTACACGCGCGAGGACCACCCGCACCTGGCCAGCCAGCTCTTCGCCAGCTATGCCAAGGCCCTGGAAGTGCGGGGCCTGGCCGCCATCATCGGTGCCGAGGAGCTGTCCGAGGCGGACCGTCGTTTCCTGGAGTTCGCCGACGCCTTCGAGCGCCGCTTCATCGGCCAGGACGAGGACGAGGACCGCAGCATCTACGAGACCCTCAACCTGGCCTGGGACCTGCTGTCCATGCTGCCGCCCGAACAGCTCATCCGCGTGACCGAAGAGGAACTCGCCCGTTACCACAAGTGGCAGCCGACGGTGGAGGTGGCGTGATGGCGGGGATGGGGCATGGGATGCAACCTGGCCGCCAGCTTTTTCCCATCCCCCATCCCCCATCCCCCATCCCCCAGACGAACGAGCAGCGAGCATGAAAAAACGCCTCGCCGTCCCCCCCACCAAGAGCGCCCTGCTGCAGGTCGGCCGCCAGGCGCGCTTTCTGGAGCAGGGGCAGCAGATGCTGGAGAAGAAACGCGACCTGCTCACCCGTCTGGTCTACGAGCGGCTCGCCCAGTATCGCGAGCTGCGCACCCTGGCAGCGCGGGAACTCCGGGAAGCCTACCATTGGCTGGGCATCGTGCAGATGCGCATGGGCGGCCAGATGCTCAGGCAGGCGGCGGTCGGGCTCAAGCCCGCCGTGGCCATGAAGATCATCGCCCGCTCCAGCGTCGGCGTGGAATATCCCAGTGTCAGCGCGGAGGCCCTGCCGCTGCAGCCGGTGGGGTTGATGTGGACCGACGCCAGCTTCGACGAGGCGCGCCTGCGGCTGCGCAGCCTCACCGTCACGCTCGCCCGGCTGGGCGAGGCGGAGAATGCGCTGTGGCGGCTGCTGGCCGCCAGCCGCAAGACCCAGAAGCGGGTCAATGCCCTGAAATACAACATCATCCCCCGCTATCACGCCACCCTGCACCACATCCGCCAGGCCCTGGAGGAAGACGAGCGCAACACCCTGTTCCAGATCAAGGTGCTGCACACCGGCCAGCGCTAGCCCATGTCACTCGGATCGTTGCACAATCCGGCCTGCCAAGCCGATGTCCTTGGTTACGCCATGACCACCGCCGCCATGGAAAGACTGGGCCCGAAGCTCAACGCGGGTTTGCTACTGCTGTTCGCTGCACTCGCTCTGCTGCAGGGGTTGGTGCTGCCCCTCTGGCTTCTGCCTGCCGATCCGGCCTGGGGCTGGCTGCTTTTGCTGCCGGTGCTCACGAGCAATATCTGGTGGGCCTTGATCCACGAGGCGATTCACGGTGTCCTGTTCGACTCCAGGTGGGTCAACCGCCTGGCCGGGCGTGCACAGGCCATCCTCTTCGGCGCCGCCTTCGACCTGCTGCGCTGGGGCCACCTGCTGCACCACGCCCTGAGCCGCACCCGCCGTGAACGCTCCGAGGTCTATGTCGCCGGCGAGGACGGCCGAGCTTGGTTCGCGCTGAACTACTACTTCAGGCTCACCGGCGGCCTGTACTGGTTCGAGGTCTTGGGCAGCCTGATCTTCCTGCTGCCGCGCTCCGTCATCGGCTGGGCAGCGAGGCGGCTGGCCAGCGAGCACAATGTCGTCGCGACCCTCACCGACAAGCTGCTCGATCCCGCCACCCTGCGCGCCATGCGCCTGGACGGCTGGCTGATCCTGACGCTGTACGGCCTGGCCTTCGCCCTTTACGGCGAATACGCCTGGATGCTGGTCCTGGCGCTGATGGGGCGTGCCTTCCTGATCAGCGTCGTGGACAATGCCTTCCACTACGGCACGCCGCTGGAGGACACGAAATATGCGCGCAATCTGGCGCTGCCGACCTGGGCCGGCCGCCTGATCCTGAATTTCAACCTGCACGGCGCGCACCACCAGCGGCCCGGCCTGCCCTGGTGGCGGCTGGCGGATTACCATCATCTGAGTCGTAGCGGGTTCCAGGGGAACTGGATCTGCGCGCTGCTGCACCAATTCAGCGGGCCCATCCCCGAACATCGACTTTTGCCTGGAGAAGGAGCAAGACCATGAAACTGAGCAAGACCCTCGCCGCCACCGCCCTCATTGCCCTGGCCTCGCCCGTGCTCGCCGCCGAGATCCCGGTCATCGTCAAGATCCCCCGCATGACCATGGAGGCGGCGGAGAAGCTGGCGCATGCCACCGTCATGGCCTGCCGCAAGGAGGGCATACAGATCGGTGTGACCGTGGTGGATCGGGGCGGGCTGCCGATGGCGGTGCTGCGCGACACCCTGGCGCCGCCCGTCACCCTGGAGGTGAGCCGTCAGAAGGCCTACACCGCGGTGAACTTCAACGCACCCCTATCGGAGCTGGAGGACCGCTTCACCAAGCCCTTCTCCGTGGGCAAGGTCGATGGCCTGGTGTTTTCCGCCGGCGGACTGCCCATCGAGGCTGCCGGCAACATCATCGGCGCCGTGGGCGTCTCGGGCGCCCCCACCGGCGCCCAGGACGAGGCCTGCGCGCGCAAGGGGCTGGACGCCATCCAGATGGACCTCGACATGGCCCAATGACCCCAACTCGCCCTCAGGGCGAAGGGCGGGGGTGAGGCTGGGATGCGTTGCCTCGCCGGAGAACCGCCGCGTATTCGAACAGCCCGTTGGGGTGGGGCACCTCGCGATGAGGCGGCTCCACCCATTCCCAGGGTTCGGACGGGAAGAGGGTCAGCATCTCGCCCGGATCACAATGGTAGGGCGGGCCACCTGGGCGTCCCGTCTGCATGAACAGGGCGAACAGCAGACCACCGGGTTTTAGCCAGCGGTATAGCTGCGCCGCATAGGCGGGCCATTCCTCCGGCGCCAGGGCACACAGACAGGTCTGTTCGTAGACGGCGTCGAAGGGCGCCTCGGGCATCCAGTGCAGGACGTCGGCCTGGATCAGGCGGGCATCGAGCCCCTCCCTGGTCAGCATCATCCTTAGGCGCGACAGAGGCGTGGGGGCGATGTCCACGGCGCAGACCGAGAAGCCGCGCCGGGCCAGTTCCACCACCTCGTGACCATGGCCGCAGCCGGGGATGAGGATGCGGCATGGATTCAGCATGCCGCCATCCAGCCAGTGCAGCAGGGCGGGACTGACTCCGCGCCGGTCCCAGCCGGGCATGCCGGTCTGGTATTTCTCGTCCCAGAGGCGCGACTTTTCCGCATCCATGGCGGTTATGATAGCCGCGATGAACCCAGCGCAAACCCCTCCCAACTCCGCCGGCATCGTGGTCGTCCGCCGAGTCGGCGGCGGTTGGCGTCTGTTGTTGCTGCGCGCCTGGCGCGACTGGGACTTCCCCAAGGGACGAATCGAATCGGGCGAGACCCCACTCGCGGCGGCCGTGCGCGAGACGGCGGAGGAGACCGGACTCACCGGTCTGGACTTCCCCTGGGGCGAGGTCTGCATCGAGGTCGGCCCTTACGGCACGCGCCGCAAGATCGCCCGCTATTATCTCGCCGAGACCGACCAGGCCAGTGTGCGGCTGCCCGTCTCGCCCGAACTGGGCCGCCCGGAACACCACGAATGGCGCTGGGTGAACGCCAACGAAGCGACCCGGCTACTGCCACCGCGCCTGCAGCCCGTCCTCGCCTGGGCATGCGAACGGCTTGAGCAGACTACCTGATGCGCCCTGCCTTCCTGCCCGAGCTGGTCAACGACCCCTTCGGCGACCCGGCCCTGTTCGTCGATCTGATGTTCGAGGGCCGCGCCCTGCTGTTCGACCTGGGCGACCTGCACGCATTGTCCCCGCGCAAGATCCTGCGCGTCACCGACATCTTCGTCAGCCACTGCCACATGGACCACTTCATGGGCTTCGACTGGTTCCTGCGCATCTGCCTGGGCCGCGACCGCGGCGTGAGGCTGTACGGCCCGCCGGGCTTCCTCACGCAGGTCGAGGCCAAACTCTCGGCCTACACCTGGAACCTGGTGCAGCGCTACGCGAACGACTTCAGCCTGACGGTGCACGAGCTGGAGCCGGACGGCACCCTGCACCGGGCGAGCTTCCGGGTGCAACATGCCTTCCGCCGCGAGGAGGAGGTCTCCCTCACCATGCACGACGGTGTGGCGCTCGACGAGCCCGGCTTTCGCGTGCGCGCCGCCTTCCTGGATCACGGCACACCCTGTCTGGGCTATGCCCTGGAAGAAGAGCGACACGTCAACATCTGGAAGAACCGCCTGGCGGAGCGGGGGCTGCCTGTGGGCCCCTGGCTCAAGGGCCTGAAGGCTGCGGTTCTGGCCGGGGCAGCCGCCGACATGCTGATCGCCACCCCCGCCGGCGATCGGCCTCTGGGCGAGCTGTTGGACTGCCTCCAGATCACGCCGGGGCTGAAGCTCGCCTATGTCACCGACGTGGTGTACCACGCCGACAATGCGGCACGCATCACGTCACTCGCACGTAACGCCGACTGGCTGTTCATCGAATGTGTGTTCCTGGACGAACTGGCGGACCGCGCGGCCGAGAAGAAGCACCTCACCGCCGGCCAGGCTGGCCGCCTGGCAAGTGCGGCGGGGGCGAAGATCGTGGTCCCTTTCCACTTCTCGCCCATCTACCGGCAGCGCGAAGCGGAGCTGTGCGCGGAACTCGCCGCCGCCCGGCAGGTGGGCTACCAGGGCAGTTCGCTGCCGTCATAACGCAAGAAACGCCCGCTCATCTGCGGCACATAGGCGTCGACCAGCCGGCGCATGCTGGCCACACTCTGCTCGGGCGTGAGCGGTGCCTCGTCCCAGCCGCCCATGCGCGTCTTGACCCAGCCGGGGTGCAGGATCAGCACGCCGATGCCCAGCGGCCGGTAGGCCAAGGCGAGCCCCTTCATGGCGGCGTTGAGCGCCGCCTTGCTGGAGCGGTAGCAGTAGCTGCCGGGGGCGGAGATGTCGGCGATCGACCCCATGTGACTGCTGATCGCCAGAACCAGCCTGCGCTGGCTGCGGGCGACATTGTGCGCCAGCGCCTCGGTCACCCGCACTGCCCCCAGGGTATTGACCTGCAGCGTCTGCAGCCAGTCGTCGTAGTGGATGGCGCTGTCGGGTGCGTATTTCTCCAGATACACGCCGGCGTTGTTGACCAGCACGTCGATGGGCGTGTCTCCCAGCTCGGCGCGCAGGGCGGCGCAATGTTCGGCGGAGGTGACATCGAGCCGATGCAGGCTCAGCCGAGTGTGTGCCTGTGCCAAGGCATTCAGGTCCTCGGCTGTCTCGGGATGGCGGCAGGTGGCATAGACCCGCCACCCGGCGAGTGCGTATTGACGGCACCATTCCAGGCCGAGGCCGCGGTTGGCGCCGGTGACGAGGATGCTTTCCATGCTCGGACCTCACGGCTTACCTATACTCATCATATCCGCTCAGGGACAGGATGCGCATACACATCGGCACCTCCGGCTGGGTCTATCCGCACTGGCGCGGCCGCTTCTACCCGGCCGACCTGGACGAATCGGCCTGGCTCGCCCACTACGCCGCGCACCTCGCCAGCGTGGAGGTGAACCGCAGTTTCTACCGGCTGCCCGACCGATCCGTCTTCGCCGCCTGGCGGCAGCAGACACCTGCGGGCTTCGTCTTCAGTGTCAAGGCGAGCCGCTATATCAC
>CALHRD010000109.1 GCA_938038385.1 uncultured Burkholderiales bacterium | reverse complement strand
TGGCCTTCGACCAGATAGCCGCCGACCTCGGCCGTGTGACAGGATCCATAGCCGGGCGGCACGCCGAGCCGGTATTTGTGACTCACCACATCGTCGGTGTCGTGGGTCCGCACCTTGAACCCGTTCGTCTCGAGGTGTTTGATCCAGTCCTTGCAGCAGCCGCAACTGGGGCTCTTGTAGACGTCCACCACCGGCTGGTCGCCGGCGTGCACCGAGACGGGTGAGAGCAGCACCAGCAGCCAGGCACGGGCGACATGCGTATTCATCTGGCATCTCCACGATCGAACACGGTTACAGATTACCTGCACCTCGGACACAGTAAGCTGACCGCTCCATGACATTGCTGTCATCTGGGCACCACCTGGAGACTGCCGGTCATGCCCGCCTCGTAGTGGCCGGGGATCAGGCAGGCATAGCCGAACTCGCCGGCCCGGTTGAAGTGCCAGACGATCTCGCCGGTCTGCCCAGGCGCGACATGGACCAGCCAGGGTTCATCGTGTTCCATGTCGGGAAAGCGGCGCATCAGCTCGGCGTGCTCCCTGAGCACCGCCTTGGTGCCGATGACCATCTCGTGCAACATGCGGCCTTCGTTGCGGACGACGAAGCGGATGGTCTCGCCCACACGCACCCGGATGCGGTCGGGGTGAAAGCGCATGGTGTCGCGCATGCGCACGACGATGCTGCGGCTGACCTTGTCAGGGTCGCCGGCGATGCCCCAGGGCTGCTGTTCCTTGAGGGTGACGGCGGGCCTGGCGTGTGCCTTTTCGCCGTGGGCCTGAGCGGCAGCGCAGGCGGCCAGGCCGAGGATCAGGACGACGAGAGGTAAGGGTTTGTGCATGATCGGCGCCTCAATGCTGATGCCGGGTCGGTTTGACCGCCTTCAGGGCGGGCTCTTCAACGACTGGCCCGGCCTGACGCTCGACCTCCGGCGGCGCCCCGCTCCACTCATAGGCCACTGTGCCGGGCGGATGCCGGTACCAGCCGGGGTCGCTGTAGTCGTCCGGCGGTTGGTCGTCACGGACCTTCAGCACGGTGAACATGCCGCCCATCTCGATCGGGCCGTACTGCCCCCAGCCGCTCATCATCGGCAAGGTGTTTTCGGGCAGGGCCATTTCCATCTCACCCATATCGGCCATGCCGCGCTCACCCATCACCATGTAACCCGGGGCCACCCGCTGGAGCGTCTCGACGACACCGCGGTGGTCCACTCCGATCAGGGTCGGCACGTCATGGCCCATGGCGTTCATGGTGTGGTGCGATTTGTGACAATGGAAGGCCCAGTCGCCCGGCCGCTCGGCGACGAACTCGATGGCGCGCATCTGTCCCACCGCCACGTCCACCGTCACCTCAGGCCAGCGGGCCGACTTCGGCACCCAGCCGCCGTCGGTGCCGGTGACCTCGAACTCGACCCCGTGCAGGTGCAGCGGGTGGTTGGTCATGGTGAGATTCCCCGCGCGGATGCGCACCCGCTCGCCGGTCCGCGCCACCAGGTGCTGGATGCCGGGAAAGACCCGGCTGTTCCAACACCAGAGGTTGAAGTCCAGCATGGTGTTGACCTTGGGCGTGAAACTCCCCGGTTCGATGTCGAAGGCGTTGAGCAGGAAGACGTAGTCGCGGTCCACACGCATGAACTCCGGGTCCTTGGGGTGCACCACCAGGAGGCCCATCATCCCCATGGCCATCTGCACCATCTCGTCGGCATGCGGGTGGTACATGAAGGTGCCGGACTTGACCATCTCGAACTCGTAGACGAAGGTCTTGCCCGGCTGGATCTGCGGCTGGGTGAGCCCCCCGACGCCGTCCATGCCATTGGGCAGCAGGATGCCGTGCCAGTGGATGCTGGTGTGCTCGGGCAGGCGATTGGTGACGAAGATGCGCACGCGGTCGCCCTCCACGCACTCGATGGTCGGGCCGGGGCTTCCGCCGTTGTAGCCCCACAGCCGCGCCACCATGCCCGGTGCAAGCTCGCGCACGACCGGCTCGGCCACCAAGTGGAACTCCTTGACACCGTTTTTCATCCGCCAGGGCAAGGACCAGCCGTTCAAGGTCACCACCGGCCGGTAGGGGCGACCGTTGGGTGGTGGCAGCGGCGGCCGCGTGGCCGGGTCGGTCACACTCACCACCTCGGGCAGCCCTGCGGCGCTGGCGCGCGAGACCATGCCGGCGCCCAGGGCGGCGGCGGAGGCGGTCAGAAACCCACGTCGGTTCATCTGTCTATCCTTGCTCAATGCGCCTTGCCTGCCGGCTCGGCGACCGGTGTGCCGCCGCTTGGGGCGAGGCCGCCCGCGCCTTTGCCGTTCATCGCCATCTGCAATTGCGTCTCGGCCAACCAGAAATCGCGCAGGGCGAGGGTGGCCGCCAGCTCGCCTTGGATGCGCTGGCGGGCGTCGGCAAGCAGATCCCAGACGCTCACGAGCATGCCGTTGTAGCGCAGCAGCCCCTCCTCGGCGATGCGTTCGGTCAGCGGCAGGATCTCGTCGCGATAGTGCCGCGCGAGATCGTAGGCGGCACGATAGGCCATGTAGGCCTCGACCACCTCCGACTGGGCCTCGATGGCGATCTCCGCCACGCGGTGCATCGCCTGGGTGTACAGGGCCTCGGCGCGGGCCACGCGCGCCGCGCCCCAGTCGAAGATGGGCAGCCGCAGCTCGATCTCATAGCCACGCTTGACCGGGGCTGCATTGGAGGTGCTGTTGAGCCAGCCCACCTCCAGCACGTTGATGAGTCTGGTGCTGCGCGTAAGCCCCAGGTTGCGAGCCAGCCCGGCCAGCGCCTCACGCGCCAGGCGCACGTCCAGGCGGCTTTCCATTGCCAGGCGCACGATCTCCGGCTCGTCGCGCGGCGCCGCCGGCAGTTCGGGCAGTCGCTCTGGCAGGACATAGTCGCGTTGCGTGCCCGTGAGCCCCAGCAGGCGAGTGAGCGTCTCACGGCTGCGCACCGCCGTGAGACGGGCGCGTGCCAGCTCGGCGGCGAGTTCCGCGTACAAGAGCTGTTCGCGCTGCTGGCGCAGGCGGCTGAAATTGCCCACCTCGGCCATCCGCGTCGCCAATTCCGCCGCGGCGCGGGCAGCGGCAACGATCTCTTCCAGATGGCGCACCGTCTGTTGTGCCGCCACCGCCGAGAACCAGGCCTGCCGCGTGGCCTGGGCGAGGCGCAGGACCTCGCCGGCAACCTCGAGCTGGGTCTGGGTGAAGCGCCGTTGCTCGATCTCGCTGCGCGCGGGCAGGGTGATCAACCACATCAAATCGAACAGGAGACCGCGCTCGAATTCGCGCTCGTCACCCTGGCTGAAACGGCCATAAGTGAAGCCAGGGTTGCGTGGCCGGCCGGCCTGCACGAACTCCGCCTCGGCGATGCCGAGTTCGGCGAACCGTGCCTGCAGGCCACGGTTGTTCATAAGGGCAATACGCACGGCGGTGTCGGCCGTGAGCGGCGCTGCCAGCAGACGCGTGAGCTCGGCCGCCACGCTGTCGGCCTCGGCCTCGTAGGCAACGCGCCGTGGCTGCACCCCTACCCGCTCCTGGGCGAGCGCCTGTACGCGCTCGAAGCCGCCGTCTGGGCTGAAGCTGGCGCAGCC
>CALHRD010000108.1 GCA_938038385.1 uncultured Burkholderiales bacterium | reverse complement strand
GAGTCAGTTGGCTACAAGGGGGTGGCAAGCTGACCCGCACGATCGGTCAGGCGCGAGCGAACTTTGCGATGACGATGATGGCCGTCTGCCACAACCTGAAGCGGCTGGTGCACTTCCAGAAGGCCGGAATCGAGGCTTTCTGACGCCAGAAATGGGCCGAATCGCCGGTTTCCCGGGCGATTCGCAGAGAAAAAGGGGGTGACACCGCCGAGAAAAGCGGTGATTCGCCGGGGAAATCGAACCGAATTCGGTCGCTGTCATGGTGTGACGACGGTGGGATTCGACGAAAACCTCGCGTTATTCGAGGCGCCCATAGCGACGAGATCACACCCGTATTGCACGGACCGTGTAATCCACACACCCAATCCACACACAACTCCACACACCCAATCCACACACCCGACACACTGCCATCCTGATTGAGCCACTTCCACCTATCTCATCACTTTTTCCCGATGGCGATTTTGTATATTGTACGTTCTTGACTATAATCGGCCTGTGCCACGGATGGCACATATCTCGAAAGGAGCAGATTGTGTCTCGTTATAAGGAATTGCAGGATCAGATTGCCGCCCTGCAGAAGCAGGCCGAGGAAGCCCGCAAACAGGAAATAGCTGCAGTCGTGGCCGAGATCAAGGCCAAAATGGCGGAATATGGTATCAGCCTGGAAGACCTCGGGTCTGTCGCCCGCGGCAAAGGTCGCAAGAAGGCTGGCAGTGGCGTGGCAAAATACCGCAATCCAGTGACCGGAGAACATTGGACCGGCAAAGGGCGGAAACCGGGCTGGTTGGTGCAGGCCCTGGAGCAAGGCAGGTCCTTGGATGATTTCAAGATCTGAGAGCGACCGCTCTGTCTGATATATGGACAGCATTCACGACCCGGGCATCCCCGGGTCGTTTTTTTCTATCTGCCAGTTTGACGAGATGGTGAGACCGCCGTTCAGTCCGAGAAGGCATCGTCGAGAATAGCCTCGAGCTGGGCCTTGTGCATCTCCAGATAGCCGGTGGCGGGCGAAGCGGATTCAGACCTGCCGACATAGCGTATCGGCAGTCGACTGACTTGGCGCAGGTGATAGGCCATGAATCGCCAGGGTCCCTGATTCCTGGGTTCATCCTGCACCCAGAGCATGCGGCGTGCGTTGGGGAATGAGGCAAGGACCTTCTTCAATTCCTCGTCGGGGAAAGGATAGAACTGTTCGATGCGCACGATTGCATAATCGGGCCGACCGTCGCGGCGGTTTTCCAGATCGAAGTAGATCCTGCCGCTGCACAACAAGACGGTTTCGACCTGTCCACACTCGGTTTGACACGGGCCCAGCACCGGCTGGAATGCCCCCTCGGCCAGATCTTGCAGGCTGGATACCGAAGCGGGCAGCCGCAACAGGCTCTTGGGCGTGAACAAGACGAGGGGCTTGCGATAGGGGCGGATCAATTGGCGCCTGAGCACGTGAAACATCTGGGCCGGCATCGAGGGTTGCACCACCTGGATGTTGTCCTGGGCCGCAAGCTGAAGGAAGCGCTCGATGCGCGCAGACGAATGCTCGGGCCCCTGCCCTTCATAGCCATGCGGCAGGTACAAGACCAGTCCGTTCAGCCGTCCCCATTTGGCCTCGCCGGCGGCGATGAACTGGTCGATCACCACCTGTGCGCCGTTGGCGAAATCGCCGAACTGGGCCTCCCAGATGACCAATTCGTTGGGTGAGGAACTGGCATAACCGTATTCGAAACCCAGCACGGCCTCCTCCGACAGCAGCGAATCCACGACCAGAAAATGCGCTTGATCCGGTGTCAGGTGTTGCAGGGGGACGTAGATACCGTCGTCCCAACGCTCACGCGCCTGATCGTGCAGGACGGCATGTCGATGGAAGAAGGTGCCGCGGCCGGAATCCTGACCGGTGAGACGCACGCCGTGACCTTCGACAAGCAGGCTGGCGTAGGCGAGTAATTCCGCCATGCCCCAGTCCAACGGCAGGGCACCCTCGGCCATCTGGCGTCGCGCCTCCATGATCATGACCACGCGCGGATGCAGGGCAAAGTCGGCCGGGACTGAAGCGACACGTCGCCCCAACTCAGGCAGCTTCTCCATCTCCACACCCGTGGCCGCGGGCGTGCGCCAATCCTTGCCACGGTAGGGGCGCCAATCGGCCACATAGGGCGTATAGGGCCGCTCCGGCATGGCCGGCAGGGCATCGAGGCCGGCCTTGTACGCCTCACAGATGGCCTCGGCCTCGGTCTCCGGGACCAATCCCATGTCCGCCAACCGGGCCGCATACAGCGAACGGACCGGAGGGTGCTGGCGTATCCTGCGATACATGTAGGGCTGGGTGACCATGGGCTCGTCCTGCTCGTTGTGGCCGAGCCGACGGTAACAGACGAGGTCGATGGCCACGTCGCGCCGGAAGGTCATGCGGAAGTCGAAGGCGATCTGCACCGCCCTGAGCACGGCCTCCGGATCGTCACCGTTCACGTGTAGCACGGGTGCCTCCACCATCTTCATCACATCCGTGCAGTAGAGGCTGGACCGTGTGTCGCGGGGGTCCGAGGTCGTGAAGCCGATCTGGTTGTTGACCACGATGTGGATCGTGCCGCCGGTGGTGAAGCCGCGTGTCGCCGACATGTTCAGGGTTTCCATCACCACGCCCTGGCCGGCGATGGCGGCATCGCCATGGATGAGTACCGGCATGACCAGGCTGCCGTCGCGGTCGCCGCGTTTCTGCTGCTGGGCACGCACCCAGCCCTGCACCACCGGGTTGATGATCTCCAGGTGCGAGGGGTTGAAGGCCAGGGCGAGACGAATCGACCCTGCAAGGGTCTGCACCGCCATGGCAAAGCCCTGGTGGTACTTTACGTCGCCGCTGAGCGCCCCTTCGGGCAGCACGGCCTTTTCGTCTTCGAAAAAGGCCAGGGCGGAGCGTCCCAGGACGTTGTGCAGGACATTGAGCCGTCCGCGATGCGCCATGCCGAGGCCGATTTCCTGGATGCCGGCCTCAGCTGACAATTCGGCCAGATAGTTGAGCAGCGGAACGAGGGCCTCGGCCCCTTCCAGCGAGAAACGTTTCTGGCCGACATAGCGGGCGTGGATCACCTTCTCCAGCGTCTCCGCCGCCGTCAGCTGGGCCAGCAGCCATCGCCGGCGATCGCTGTCGATGGCCCGCAGGCCCGTGCCGGATTCCAGACGCTGCTGCAACCATCGCTTCAGAGCGGTCTGGCTCAGATACATGTACTCGGCTGCCAGTGTGCCGCAATAGGCGTCCTTGAGACGCGCCAGGATATTGCGCAGGGTGTCCCGCGGCGGACCTGCGAGGGAGCCGGTCTCGAAGGCATCACCGAGATCACCGGCAGTCAGGCCATGCGCGGCTGGATCGAGTTCGGGCACGTCCGGCAGGGGCTGTTGCTGCAGGGGATCCAGGTTGGCCCGCCTGAAGCCGTGGTAGCGGTAAGCGTTGATGAGCTGCAACACCCCTACCTGCCGGGCCTCGCATTGCAGCAGGCTCAGCTCCGAGGGTGCAACCACCGGTCGCATGGGGTAACGGCTCGCGGCGACACCGGGAATCTGATCCGGCTGCTGTTCCTCCA
This sequence comes from uncultured Burkholderiales bacterium, assembly GCA_938038385.1. GTDB lineage: Bacteria > Pseudomonadota > Gammaproteobacteria > Burkholderiales > Thiobacillaceae > JANWZL01. The sequence goes on along the minus strand of CALHRD010000108.1, from coordinate 17,029 downwards.
GACGGGTCAGGTATTCGAGATTGCCCGCGTAGTAGGCACCCTCATTGGACATGCCGGGCCGTCCCAGGCGTATCTTGCGCCCGCCACGGGGGGAGGGCCGGGCGAAACCCTGCCGTGGGGGGACACTCACGCATCAGCGCAATTCGATCGGAAGGTAGTCCCTGCGTTGCTCGCCGGTATAGAGCTGCCGCGGGCGGGCGATCTTGTGGCCTGCGGCAGAGACCATTTCATACCATTGGGCAACCCAACCGGCGGTTCTGGCCAGGGCGAAGATGGCAGTGAACATGGACATGGGGATGCCCAGGGCGCGCAGCACGATGCCGGAGTAGAAGTCGACGTTGGGATAGAGCTTCTTCTCGATGAAATAGTCGTCCTGCAGGGCGATCTCTTCCAGTTTGAGCGCGATGCGGAACAGGGGGTCATCGTGCAGTCCCAGCTCGTCGAGCACCTCGTGGCAGGTCTGGCGCATGAGGGCGGCGCGGGGATCCATGTTCTTGTAGATGCGATGGCCGAAGCCCATGAGCCGGAACGGGTTGCTCCTGTCCTTGGCACGTTGGATCACCTCGCCGATCCGGGAGACATCACCGATCTCCTCCAGCATCTTCAATACCGCCTCGTTGGCGCCACCATGCAAGGGGCCCCACAGGGATGCAATCCCGGCAGCGATACAGGCGAAGGGGTTGGCGCCCGAGGAGCCGGCCACCCGAACCGTGGAAGTGGAGGCGTTCTGTTCATGGTCGGCATGCAGGATCAGGATGCGGTCCAGCGCCCGGGACAGGACCGGATTGGGGTGGTAGTCCTCGCACGGTGTGGCAAACATCATGTACAGGAAATTTTCGGCGAAGCCGAGTCGGTTCTGGGGGTACATGAAGGGCATGCCGACGTTGTACTTGTAGCTCCAGGCGGCGATGGTGGGTACCTTGGCAAGCAGGCGATAGGCCGCGATCTCGCGCTGGACAGGGTCGAACGGATCGGAGGAGTCCCGGTAGAAGGCTGACATGGCCCCCACCATCCCGACCATCACGGCCATGGGATGGGCATCACGACGGAATCCCCGGAAGAAGTAGGCCATCTGGTCGTGCAGCATGGTGTGGTAGCGCACGGTGTTGTTGAAATCCGCCTTCTGCTGGGCGGTGGGCAGTTCGCCATGGAGCAGCAGATAGCTCACCTCCATGAAGTCGGAATGTTGCGCGAGTTGCTCAATGGGATAACCCCGGTAATAGAGCAGCCCCGCATCGCCATCGATATAGGTGATGCTGGATGTGCAGCTGGCCGTGGACAGAAACCCCGGGTCAAAGGTGAAGTACCCGTGAGCGCCGAGGCTGCGCGTATCGATCACATCGGTACCCAGAGTCCCCTCCAGCACGGGCAGATCGATGACCTGGTCGGAGTCGCTGAAGGTGATCCTGGCGGTGCGTTGGGTCATAGCTTTCTCACTTTGCAAGAACGTAACTTCTCGACCACGGAGCGCAGTTCCGTGGGCGGTTCCTCACGTCCAGCCAGCCATTCGTTGAGTTCCATATCCTCCCGCCCCAACAGACGGGAGAAGGCCTGTCGTTCGGACGGGCCAAGATCCCCGTAGCCATGCGCGACAAAGGCGTGCAACAGGGCATCCAGTTCCAACATGCCACGCCGGCATCGCCAGCGCAGCCGGTTGTCCGCGTCCCCGGTCACAGCGCCCTGTTCGCCAGCATGGCCTTGATTTTGCCGATGGCCGCCGTAGGGTTCAAGCCTTTTGGACAGACCTCGACGCAATTCATGATGCCGTGGCAGCGGAATAGCCGGTAAGGGTCTTCCAGGTAGTCCAGGCGCTCGTCGGTGGCCTGGTCGCGGCTATCCGCGATGAAGCGGTAGGCGGCCAGGAGGGCCGCGGGCCCCAGGAAACGGTCCGGGTTCCACCAGAAGGAAGGACAGGCGGTCGTGCAGCAGGCGCACAGGATGCACTCGTACAGGCCATCGAGTTCGGTACTGTCCGCCGGGCTTTGCAGCCGCTCGATCTCCGGTTCGGGGTCGAGGTTGATCAGATAGGGCTTAACCGCCCGGTAGTGGCGGTAGAACTGGCTCATGTCCACGATCAGGTCGCGCACCACCGGCAGCCGTGGCAAGGGCCGGATCTCGATCGGTTCGCGCAGACCCGACAAGGGGGTCACACAGGCGAGGGCATTGACACCGTTGATGTTCACGCCGTCCGAACCGCATACCCCTTCCCGGCAGGAGCGGCGAAATGCCAGACTGTCGTCCTCAGCCTTGAGCGCCAGCAGGGCGTCCAAGACCATCTTGCCGCGCGGGTCGATGTCCAGCACGTAGTCGCGCATGCTCGGCCTTGCACCCGAATCGGGATCGTAGCGATAGACGCGAAAACGCATCAGTAGCGCCTTTCCTTGGGCTGGAACGGTTCCACCGTCAGCGGTTTGAGTCGCACCGGTTTGTAGTCGAGCGTATCGCCCTCGCGGAAGTAGAGGGTGTGCCGCAACCAGTGGTCGTCGTCGCGCCGGGGGAAGTCCTCCCGTGCATGGGCGCCCCGGCTTTCCGTGCGTGCCAGGGCGGAGACCAGGGTGGCACGGGCGATGGCCAGCAGATTCTCCAGTTCCAGGGCCTCGATGCGGGCGGTGTTGAACACACGGCTGTGATCCTCCAATGCGGCCCGGGTCATCCTGAGTTCCACCGCCGTCAGTTTTTCGATGCCTTCGCGCAGCAAATCGTCCCGACGATAGACGCCACAGTGGGTCTGCAAGATGCGTTGCATATCGGCACGTATGGCCGCGATACGCTCGCCGCCATCCGTCCTGTCCCAGCGCGCCAGTCGGGCCAGGGCCGGCTCCGGTCCACTTTTGGGCATGGGGCGCGGGTAGGGATTGTCGCGCAAATATTCCAGCATCCGTTCGCCCGCAGCCCGACCGAAGACCAGCAGATCGAGCAGGGAGTTGCCCCCGAGACGATTGGCGCCGTGCACCGAAACGCAGGCACACTCGCCGACGGCATAAAGGCCCGGCACCGCTTCCTCCGGCCCGTAGCGCATCGGGGTGACGACCTGGCCGTGCAGATTGGTCGGGATGCCGCCCATCATGTAGTGCACGGTCGGGGTGACGGGGATGGGCGCCACGACCGGATCGACGCCGGCGAAGCGAATGGCGAGTTCCCGGATGCCCGGCAGGCGCTTGCGGATCGTCTCCTCGCCCAGGTGATCCAGCTTGAGCAGCACGTGATCGCCCCGCTCGCCGCAGCCGCGACCGGCCTGGATCTCCTGGGCGATGGCGCGCGAGACCACGTCACGCGAGGCGAGGTCCAGGGCATGCGGGGCATAGCGGGTCATGAAGCGCTCGCCCTCGCGATTGACGAGATACCCTCCTTCGCCCCGACAGCCTTCCGTCATCAGGCAGCCGACCTCCGGGATGCCGGTGGGATGGAACTGCCAGAACTCCATGTCCTCGAGGGGTAGTCCCGCGCGCAAGACCATGCCCAGGCCGTCGCCGGTGTTGATCAGGGCGTTGGTGGAGTGTCGGAACACCCGTCCTGCGCCGCCGGTGGCGAGCAGCGTCGCCCGGGCCTCCAACAGCCAGGGTTGTCCGGTCTCGATCTCCAAGGCCACCACGCCGAGGACGTAACCCTCGGCATCGCGCACCAGGTCCAGGGCGAAGAACTCGTCGAAGAACTGGGTGCGGGCGGCGATGTTGCGCTGATAGAGGGTCTGCAGCATCGCGTGCCCGGTGCGGTCGGCGGCGGCACAGGTGCGCACTGCCTGGTCACCGCCATAATGCTTGGACTGGCCACCGAAGGGCCGCTGGTAGATCTTGCCGTTGGGTAGACGCGAGAACGGCAGGCCCATGTGCTCAAGCTCATAGACCACGGACGCCGCGTTGCGGCACATGAACTCGATGGCGTCCTGGTCACCCAGGTAATCCGAGCCCTTGACCGTGTCATACATGTGCCAGTGCCAGCTGTCCTCGGACACGTTGCCCAGCGCCGCCGTGATGCCCCCCTGGGCGGAGACGGTATGGGAGCGGGTAGGAAAGACCTTAGACAGCACCGCCACCTTGTGCGCTTTGCTGGCGAGCTGCAAAGCGGCACGCAGACCGGCGCCGCCGCCGCCGACGATCAACGCATCGAAGCTGCGTTTGGCAATCACCTCAACGCGCCCCAGCGAGGATTCGGGGTACTCGGCGGCCGATGGCGATGCGCGGACGGTCGCACCTGCCCGCCAGCGCGGGCAGGCACTGCTCCCTGCGCACGCCAGTCCCGCCTGCTATCACCGCATCGAATGTGCGCCTGGGAATCAAGGCGCGATTCTCCACAGAATGTCCACCGCCCAGATCAGGCAGGCCAGATAGAGGAGCGCAAAGACCAGATACAGGGCCAGGCGCATGGACATGGGGTGCACATAATCGATCAGGATCTCCCGCAGACCGATCCAGCCATGCACGAGCATGGCCGCCACGAACAGCAATACGGCCGCCTTGACCGCCAAGGGGGCAAACAAGGCACGCCAGGACCCATAATCATATGGACCCTGCAACAGCGTATGGATCAGGAAGAGCGGCAGACCGACCGCCATCAGCAAGGCGCTGGCCCGCTGCAGCAGCCAAATCCCAGTGCCGCCCCGGGCACCGGCCGCAGCACGCATCACATCATCCAGATGGCAACGGCGCCGGTCAGGCTGACGCCCAACACCAGGCATGCCATGGCTGTCTGGCGTGCCCGTACCCGCTGCGCCCCCCAGCCCAGATCGAAGCCCAGATGCCGCAGGCCGGCAAGATAGTGATGCAGGGTGGCCCAGACCCCCAACACCAGGAGCAGATAGCCGATACCGCCGCCGAGAAAGCCTGTCAGGCCTTCGAAGTCTGCCTCGGAACGCAGGCTCAGCATGAAGGCATAGAGCAGTGCCGGAACGAGCAGGGAAAGCAGGGCACCGCTCGCCCGGTGCAGGATTGAGACCCAGCCGCCGACCGGGAGGCGGATTTTCAGGAGGTTGAGATAGATGGGGCGACCTGCGCGCATACTCAGGTGGCGGCTGCCACCGCGGCGGGGATGCGCTCGATCAGACGGGGATCGAAGGGCTTGGGCAGGATGTAATCGCGCCCGAACGTCAGCCGATCCACTCCATATGCCTGCAGGACCGAGTCGGGGACCGGCTCCCGCGCCAGTTCCGCCAGGGCGCGGGCGGCAGCCACCAACATGGGTTTGGTGATACGGCGGGCGCGGGCGTCCAGTGTGCCCCGGAAAATGAAGGGGAAACCCAGAACGTTGTTCACCTGGTTTGGGAAATCGGAGCGTCCGGTGGCCATGACCAGGTCGGCACGGGCGGCATGAGCCTCGCTCGGCAGGATCTCCGGGTCGGGATTGGCCAAGGCGAACACCACCGGCCGGTTCGCCATGGACTTGACCATCTCGGCCGTGACCAGGTTGGGACCCGACACCCCGACGAACACATCCGCCCCGCGCATGGCTTCCTGCAAAGTACGCAGTTCGGTCTGCCGGGCAAAGGCCTGCTTGAACGGGTTGAGGTCGGTCCGCCCCACATGGATCACCCCCCTGCTGTCCACCAGGGTGATATGCTGAGGCGGGACGCCCATTTCCATCAACAGGTTCATCGAGGCGATGCCCGCGGCGCCCGCCCCCAGGCAGACGATCTGCACCTGATCCAACCGCTTGTCTTGGATATGTACGGCATTGATCAGGCCGGCGCAGATGATCACTGCGGTGCCGTGCTGGTCATCATGGAACACGGGGATGTCCAGGGCCTCGGTCAGCCGCCGCTCGATCTCGAAGCAATGCGGTGCGGCGATGTCCTCCAGATTGATGCCACCGAAGGTGGGGGATACGTTGATCACGGTCTGGATGAATTCTTCTACAGAATCCGCTTTTATTTCAATGTCGAATACGTCGATGTTCGCAAACCGCTTGAAGAGTACGGCCTTGCCTTCCATGACCGGTTTTGCCGCCAGGGGACCCAGGTTGCCCAGTCCCAGGATGGCGGTCCCATCCGTCACCACAGCCACCAGATTGCCCTTGCTGGTGTAACGATAGGCAGCGTCCGGGTCGCGTGCGATCTCCCGTACCGGCTCCGCCACCCCCGGCGTATAAGCCAACGAGAGATCGGTCTGGGTGGCACAGGGTTTGGAAGATTCGACAGAGATCTTTCCCGGTCGCGGCAGCTCGTGATAGGCAAGGGCGCGTGCTTTCAGGTCGCTCATGGTCGGAGTGATCACAGTAAACTCATTTAGAATATCACCTCGCCTTCCAATCCCTCATCCTCCCGTCTGCAGACCTCGACCTCCATGCACAGCCTCTTCGACTCCCGCCAAACCTTCGCTGCCGGCAACGGCAAGACCGGTGTGTTCTATTCCCTGCCCCAGCTGGAAAAGGCCGGTATCGGCGCGATCAGCCGTCTGCCGGTGTCCATCCGCATCGTGTTGGAGTCGATCCTGCGCAACTTCGATGGTCTGAAGATCACCGAGAGCCATGTGCGCTCGCTCGCCAACTGGCAGGCCGGGGCGGAGAGGACGGAAGAGATCCCCTTCGTCGTGGGTCGCATCCTGCTGCAGGACTTCACCGGCGTGCCCCTGCTCGCGGACCTCGCCGCCATGCGCAGTGCCGCCGCCCGTGCCGGCAAGGATCCCGCCCGCATCGAACCGCTGGCTCCTGTGGAGATGGTGGTGGACCATTCCGTGCAGGTGGACGTGTTCGGCCGGCCGGATGCCCTGCAGGAGAACATGAAGCTCGAGTTCGAGCGCAATCATGAGCGCTACCAGTTCCTGAAATGGGGCATGCAGGCCTTCGACACTTTCAAGGTCGTGCCCCCGGGCATCGGCATCGTGCATCAGGTCAACATGGAATACCTGGCCCGCGGCGTCATGGAAAAGGACGGGGTCTATTATCCGGACACCCTGGTCGGCACCGACTCCCACACCACGATGATCAACGGCCTGGGCGTCGTGGGCTGGGGCGTGGGTGGTATCGAGGCTGAGGCCGGCATGCTCGGTCAACCGCTCTACTTCCTCACCCCCGACGTGGTGGGTGTGCATCTGACCGGCCAGCCGGTGGCCGGGGTGACGGCCACGGACATCGTGCTCACCATCACGGAGATGCTGCGTCGCGCCAAGGTGGTGGGCAAGTTCGTCGAATTCTTCGGCGAGGGGGCCAGGCGCCTGCCGGTCACCGATCGCGCCACCATTGCCAACATGGCGCCCGAGTATGGTGCCACCATGGGTTTCTTCCCGGTCGACGAGGCCACCTGCCAATACTATCTGGCCACCGGCCGCAAGCCGGAGCAGGTCGACACCCTGCGCAATTATTTCAAGGCCCAGGACCTGTTCGGCATCCCCGCCGACGGACAGTGCGAGTACAGCCAGGTTCTCACCCTGGACCTCGCCACGGTCAAACCCTCGGTGGCCGGCCCCAAGCGCCCCCAGGATCGCATCAACCTTTACGCAATCAAGGAAACGGTGCGCACCCTGCTCACCCTGCCGCCCGCTGACGGCGGCTATGGCAAGACCGAAGACAGCCTGTTGGCCACCCATGCCATCGAGGGTGGCGGCACGCTCAAGCACGGCGACGTCGTCATCGCCGCCATCACTTCCTGCACCAACACCTCCAACCCGGGTGTCATGCTCGCGGCCGGTCTGCTGGCGAAAAAGGCGGTGGAAAAAGGCATGTACACGCCGGCCCACGTCAAGACCAGTCTGGGGCCGGGCTCGCGCGCGGTGACCGAATACCTCAAGGCCACCGGCCTGCTCGGCTATCTCGAACAATTAGGATTCGGTGTGGTGGGCTATGGCTGCACCACCTGCATAGGCAATTCCGGCCCACTCCCCCCGGCAGTGGAAAAAACCATACTGGAGCACGACCTGGTGGTCTGCTCGGTGCTGTCCGGCAACCGCAACTTCGAGGCGCGCGTGCACCAGAACGTCAAGGCGAATTTCCTCATGAGCCCGCCCCTGGTAGTGGCCTTTGCCCTGGCCGGACGGGTGGACATCGACATGGAGCGGCAGCCCATCGGTCAGGGCAAGGATGGGCCGGTATACCTGCGCGACATCTGGCCCAGTGCCGACGAAGTGGCCTCCCTGCTGCCCACAGCCTCCGATGCCGGCATGTACGCGGAACTCTATGCCGATCTCGGCCGTGACAATCCCCTGTGGGACGCCATCCCCGCGCCGAGCGGCCAGGTCTACGCCTGGGATGCGAACTCCACTTACATCCAGGAGCCGCCCTTCTTCAAGCAATCCGCCAAGCCCGAGCCGGTCCTACGCGGCGCCCGTGCGCTGGCCATCTTCGGCGATTCGGTCACCACCGACCACATCAGCCCGGCCGGCGGCATCAAGCCGACCACGCCGGCAGGCAAATACCTGCTCGAGCACGGCGTGATGCAGGCGGACTTCAACAGCTACGGTGCACGTCGCGGCAACCACGAGGTGATGATGCGGGGCACCTTTGCCAATGTGCGCATCCGCAATCTGATGCTGCCCGGCAGCGAGGGAGGTGTCACCCGACACGAGCCCAGTGGGGCGCAGATGTCCATCTATGACGCCGCCATGCGCTACCAGCAGGAGAAGGTGCCTCTCCTGGTCTTCGCCGGTGAGGAGTACGGCACCGGCTCCTCGCGCGACTGGGCGGCCAAGGGCACCCAGCTGCTGGGGGTGAAAGCGGTGGTGGCGAAGAGCTTCGAGCGCATACACCGGTCCAACCTGGCCGGCATGGGCGTACTGCCGGTGCAGTTCATGCCTGGCACGGATGCCGCCAGTCTGGGCCTGACCGGTGCCGAGACATTCGATCTGGTGGGTCTGGAACAGGGCATCCGACCGCAGCAGGATTTGACCCTGGTCATCCATCGGCCGGATGGGGGGCGGCAGAATATTCCCGTGAAGTTACGCTTGGACACCCCCATCGAGATCGAGTATTACCAGTCGGGGGGTATCCTGCCCTTCGTCCTGCAACGCCTGCTGAACTGATCAATCGAGGAGACAAACATGTACAAAAGGCTGATGAAACATCTGCTGCTGACGCTGACCCTCATGTCCACACCGGTGCTGGCGCAACAGGTCCCGGTCAACCCGTGGATGCAGTATCTACCAACGCCCACCTACGGCGTCCCGTTCTTCGTGCCCATGCTGCTGCCGCAACCCAAGCCGCAGAAACCCTACACCATGCGCCGCATCATCACGCAGCAGGAAAAGACGCAGATGATGCAGATGATGCTGCCCATGATGACCTTCTTCATGCGCATGGACATGGCCGATGCCATGAATTATTTCGCGCGCAAATACAAGGCCAAACCGGGTCTCACTTTCGATGAGGTGCGCGATTCGCTGTTCCTGCGCGCCAACCAGCTCAACTTCAAGAAGGTCGGCGAAAACCTGATGTGGAAGGATTTCCAGGTCGTCCTGGAGGACATGGAAGCGCCGCGCATCGAGGTCTACTCCTTCTGTGACATCGCCGTCGGGCGCGACCTGCTCAAGATCGCCCCCGAGTTCATCGTCTTCCTGCCCTGTCGCATCGCCGTCATGGAAGACAGTGACAAGAACATCTGGGTCCTGATGCTGGATTGGAACATGGACTGGGTAGCCGGTTTCGAGCGGCAGCTCGGCATCACCGACGAGCTGTGGAAGGGGGCGCTCGATATCAACCGCAAGATGGACGAGATCATGCGTGCCGCGGCCGAGGGTGACATCTAACAGACACTGCGCCTCCCCATGGAGGCGCAGCCGCATGGAGACGTCGAGACGTTCCGGCGGACGAGGTAGCAAGGGCCGAAGATATACCTGACAAAAAGACTCAGTTGTCATGAATATTATCGGATACTAATATGTCAACTGAACCCGAATCCGTGTCGATGCTGCCGGTCGCCTTGTAGGTCGGGCTTCAGCCCGACACCCAACCCGTCGCACTGGAGTCCGTCCTTCACCGGGGTGGTCGTGATCGACACGGATTCTGGCGAAAGTGATTCACCCCAGGAGGAGTAGACCATGTTGAAAGCACTCATCGGTTTTGTCGCAGGCATGCTCGTCGTCGCCGTCGGCGGCTATCTCGCCATGCCGCACCTGATGTTCAACGAGGTGCAAAGCCCGTTCGGCTTCGAGGAGACCATCGCCCGCATTCAGCACAACATCGAGGACAACCCTGTGCTCAAGGAGAAAGGCTGGGCCCTGTCGGGTCTTCGCAACCCGGCCAAGGCGGTTCAGGCCGACGGCGGCAACGTCCTGCCGGTGCAGATGATAGAAGTGTGCAGCACGAAATACTCCAAGCCCATCCTCAGGGATGACACGGTGCGCTTCCTCTCCATCCTCATGCCCTGCAAGGTGTCGGTCTACAAGAAAAACGACGGCAAGGTCTACATCGGCACCATGAACGCGGGTCTCATGGGCAAGATGTTCGGCCCGTTGGTCGGCGATGTGATGGGACAGGTGGCCGAGGACCAGAAACTGTTCCTGGTCATGGATCCCAGCAAGCCCGCGCCCGAGATCATCCTGCCCAAAGCTGGACCTGCGGCAGGTGGAGCCGGCGGCGCCGGTGGCGGTTGCTGATCCCGGTTGCACGCTTCGAACCCTCTGAGGAGTCATCCATGATGCAAGGCAAATTGATGTCGGGCGGAGTGTTGGCGGCACTGACCCTGCTTGCGCTTGCTGCCGCCCACGCCAGCACCGACCCGAGTGCGACCTCATCCCCCGCGGGCACGACCCTATCGGTTACGGCCGGGGCCCATGCTTACGCCCCCATGCCGGCGGAGGAAGGCAAAGCCTCCGCCTCCACGGCGGACCACAGCAAGTTCAAGGAACTCGACCGTCCGTTCGCGAGCGGCCCAGAGGTCACCAAGGCCTGTCTGCAATGTCATACCGAGGCCGCCAAGCAGGTGCACAAGACCAAGCACTGGACTTGGGAGTACCTGAATCCGGAGACCGAGCAAAGACTGGGCAAGAAGACCATCGTCAACAATTTTTGCACGGCCGTGCCCTCTAATTACGAGTTTTGCACTGCCTGCCACGTGGGCTATGGCTGGAAGGATCAGAACTTCGACTTTACCTCGGAGACCAACGTCGACTGTCTGGCCTGCCACGACACCACCGGCACTTACCGCAAGCTGCCCGGTCTGGCCGGACATCCACCCTACAAGGACATGGAGTTCCCGCCCCACTCCGGCAAGATCGTCAAGGCAGCGGACCTGAAAAAAATCGCACAGAGCGTGGGCAAGACCAGCCGCAGGACCTGCGGCGCCTGTCACTTTTACGGCGGCGGCGGCGACGCGGTCAAGCACGGCGACCTCGACAGCTCGCTGACCATGCCGACGAAGCACCTCGATGTGCACATGGACAAGGACGGGCTGAACTTCTCCTGCGGCACCTGTCACCAGACCACCGGCCACGATGTGCCGGGAAGCCGCTATGCGCCTACCGCGGCACCCAAGGGACAGCTCATACGGGGCAGCAAACAGACCGACGGCAACCCCGCGACCTGCCAGGCCTGCCATGGCGACACGCCGCATGACATGAGCCGCCTAAACACCCACGCGCGCAAGATTGCCTGCCAGACCTGCCACATCCCCGAGTACGCACGCGGCGGCAAGGCGACCAAGATGTGGTGGGACTGGTCCACCGCCGGCAAGTTGGACAAAAACGGCAAACCCTTCAAGCTAAAAGACTCCGCAGGCCACGACGCCTATGACAGCAAAAAGGGCGATTTCAGGTACGAGACCAACGTCATCCCCGAATACATCTGGTTCAACGGCAAGGTCAACTACACCCTGCGCGAGACCAAGCTCGACCCGTCCAAGCTGATCCACATCAACAGCTTCGAGGGCAGCCCCACCGACGGCAAGTCAAAGATCTGGCCGATCAAGGTGTTTCGCGGCAAGCAGCCCTACGACGTGGGCAACAATCAGCTCGTGGTGTTCCATACCTACGGCAAGGACGACAGCGCACTGTGGTCGAATTTCAACTGGGACAAGGCGATCGAGTTCGGCATGCGCGAGATCGGTGCCGAATACAGTGGCAAGTATGCCTTCGTCGAAACCGACATGGCCTGGCCCATCACCCACATGGTGGCGCCCAAGGAGGACGCATTGACCTGCGCCCAGTGCCACGCGCCGTCGGTCGGCGTCGGCCGGCTCGACAAGGTGCCCGGCATCTACATGCCCGGACGCCGCGCCAATGAGATGCTCAACACCGCCGGCTGGGGCCTGGCCGGGCTGGCCCTGCTGGGCGTGATCGCTCATGGCGGCATCCGTATCCTCACCTCCCGCAAAGGAGCCAAGAAATGAGTGAAAAGATCTACGTCTTCAAGCGCTTCGAGCGTTTCTGGCACTGGTCGCAGGCGGGACTGATCATCTTCCTGTTGCTCACCGGCTTCGAGGTGCACGGCAGTTATCGGCTGTTCGGCTTCGAGCAGGCGGTTGACTACCACACCACCGCCGCCTGGACCCTGGTGGGCCTGTGGGTGTTCGCCATCTTCTGGCACTTCACCACCGGTGAATGGAAGCAGTATATCCCGACCTTCCAGAAGGTCGATGCCATGCTGAAGTACTACGCCTTCGGCATCTTCACCAACGCTCCGCACCCCTTCAAGGCCACCACCCTGAAAAAGCACAACCCGCTGCAGCGCCTGGCCTACCTGGGCGTGATGCTGTTCATCGGACCGCTGATCTGGTTCACCGGCTGGTTCTACATCTTCTACGACAAGTGGGAGGCCTGGGGCTGGGATGAATTCCTCTCACTGGAGTGGGTGGCCTTCTTCCACACCCTGGCGGCCTTCCTCATGCTCGCCTTCCTCATCGTGCACGTCTATCTGACCACCACTGGCCACACGCCCACATCACACATCAAGGCGATGATCACAGGCTGGGAAGAAGTGGACTGAAAGAGGCTGACTGAATGGCCATTTTCAACCCAGATCGTCCATCAGGACGCGCGATGATGGCGAGGGGGAGCGCGAGGCAGTTCGGGCGGTTGGGAGGAGGCCATAGCCGTGCCTATGGCCGACGAGCAAGCGCACGAAATGGCCGCGCTCCGACCGCCAGGGCGCGCGTGGGTCCGTAGGGCCGCCTGGTGGACAATCTTGGTTCAAGACAACGCGGCGGCATTACCGCCGCGTTTTTTCTTCCCCGAGAACCCGTGGTGCAGCGCCTCCACTTCGAGGTTCATGCGGCGATCAACGACCGGATCGGGCCGCCGCATCGCGCAGGAAAAGCGCCAGTTCCGACCACCTGGCCACCGGACCGGTCTGTGAAAAGACCACCACGCCGTGCTTGTCCAGCACATGGGTGGAGGGGAAGACACGCGCAAGCTCGCGGTCAGGGATGCTCCCGCCCCCCGACAGCCGGAAGCTGCCCTCCTTCTCGGCAGACTCACCGCCATCGTACAAGGGGAGGTCCAGCTTCTGCTGTCGCGCCCACAGTCGCGAGAGGCTGAAAGGCTCGCGCACGGTGATCAGGACGAACCGGATGTCATTTGCATTGCGCAGGCCGGCATAGAGCCGCTGCATGTCCGGCAACTCCTTGATGCAGTGTGGGCACCAGGACCCCCAGAAATGCACCACCACCACCTTGCCGCGATAATCGGATAGTTTGCGTGGCTTGCCGGCCGAATCGGTCAGGCTCAGATCGGGAAAGCGCTGTCCCCGCTTCACCCCCACCGGCGCCCTGGCCGCCTCCGCCCTGGTCGCATAAGGCCCCCAGGACCGGACCCAGGCGCGGGCGTCGAACACCACCGCCTCGTCCAAGGCATAGGGCACACAGCGCTGCTCAGTGTGGCGCTGACAGTCCTGCAAGGCGACCTCCAGGGCCATGTCCGATGTCGGCATTTCGGCGCGCCAGGCCCAGCCACCGCCGGGCGCGATGACGAAGGCGCGCGGGCTGGGCGCCGAGAGAAAGTCCCGGTATCCCGCCCTGCCCCGCTCGTCGAGGTGCGGGACGGCCTGCACGTCGTGCAGATTCGCGGCGCCGCTGGCCGTGACCGCGATCAAGGTGGCTACCGCCAGGCCGATTGGGTACAAGTCAAACCCTTTCACTCGTCGTGGATAGGTGGAAATACACCACCTCCGCTTCGATCACGTTTTGGCTCCGGCCGGCCCTGCGGGCCTTAACCTTGGCGCAGCCAAGGTTAGCCTGCGCCGAAACTCGTGCGCGTGCAGTCATCTTGTTACTCGCGCCCGCCGTGCTGCCTGTGTCACACCACCTCCGCTTCGATCACGTTTTCGAACACGAAGCGGCCGGCCTCGACGTCCACGCGGATCACCTCCTTGGGCCCGAAGCGGCCGGAGAGGATCTCCTTGGCGAGCGGGTTCTCGATCTCGTTTTGGATCGCCCGCTTCAGGGGGCGCGCACCGTACACCGGGTCGAAGCCGGCCTTGGCCAGCTCGGCGATGGCCGCCTCGCTCACCTCCAGCTTCATTTCCATCTGCGCCAGGCGCTTCTCCAGCTGTTGCAACTGGATGCGGGCGATGTCGGCGATGTGGCGCTCGCTCAGGGCGTGGAAGACGACCACCTCGTCGATGCGGTTGATGAATTCGGGCCGGAAGTAGTTCTTCACCTCGGCCATCACGGCGAGCTTGATCACCTGATAATCATCGCCGGCCATGGCCTGGATCATCTGGCTGCCCAGGTTGCTGGTCATGACGATGACCGTGTTGCGGAAGTCCACCGTGCGGCCCTGACCGTCCGTCAGCCGCCCGTCATCGAGCACCTGCAGCAGGACATTGAACACATCGGGGTGGGCCTTCTCCACCTCGTCGAGCAGGATCACGGAATAAGGCTTGCGCCGCACCGCCTCGGTCAGATACCCACCCTCCTCATAGCCGACGTAGCCCGGCGGCGCGCCGATCAAACGCGCTACCGAGTGCTTTTCCATGAACTCGCTCATGTCCAGGCGCACCATGTGCTCCTCGGAGTCGAACAGGAACTCGGCCAGGGCCTTGCACAGCTCGGTCTTGCCCACACCGGTGGGGCCAAGGAACAGGAAGGAGCCATAGGGCCGGTTGGGGTCGCTCAAACCGGCGCGCGAGCGGCGGATGGCGTCGGCCACCACGCGCACCGCCTCGTCCTGGCCGACGACGCGGCGGTGAATGCGCTCCTCCATCTGCAGCAGCTTGTCGCGTTCGCCCTGCATGAGCTTGGACACGGGAATGCCGGTGGCGCGGGAGACGACCTCGGCGATCTCCTCGGCGCCCACTTCCTTGCGCAGCAGTTTGAATTCGCGTTTGCCCTCGCCGGCAGCCTCGGCCTGCCTGAGCTGGGCCTCCAGTTGTGGGAGTTTGCCGTACTGGATCTCGGCCACCTTGTCGAACATGCCCTTACGCTGCAGGTCGGCCATCTGCGCCTTGAGGTGGTCGATCTCCTCCTTGATGTGCTGGGCACCCTGGACCACCGCCTTTTCGGCCTTCCAGATCTCCTCCAGATCGGAATACTCCTTCTCCAGCTTGCGGATCTCGTCCTCCAGCAGACTCAAACGCTTCTGACTGGCCTCGTCCTTCTCTTTTTTCACCGCCTCGCGCTCGATCTTGAGCTGGATGAGCTTGCGGTCGAGCCGATCCATCTCCTCGGGCTTGGAGTCGATCTCCATCTTGATGCGCGCGGCCGCCTCGTCGATGAGGTCGATCGCCTTGTCGGGCAGGAACCGCCCGCTGATGTAGCGGTGTGACAGCACTGCGGCGGCCACGAGCGCCGCGTCCTGGATACGGACCCCGTGGTGCACCTCGTAGCGCTCCTTCAGCCCCCGCAGGATGGCGATGGTGTCCTCCACCGAGGGCTCGCCCACGTAGACCGGCTGGAAGCGCCGCTCCAGGGCGGGGTCCTTCTCGACGTGCTTGCGGTACTCGTCGAGGGTGGTGGCCCCGATCATCCGCAGCTCGCCGCGGGCCAGCATCGGCTTGATCATGTTCCCGGCGTCGACCGCTCCCTCGGCGCCGCCGGCCCCGACGATCGTGTGGAGCTCGTCGATGAAGGTGATCACCTCGCCCTCGGCGTCGGCGATCTCCTTCAGCACGGCCTTGAAGCGCTCCTCGAACTCGCCCCGGTACTTCGCCCCGGCCACCATCGCCCCGATGTCGAGCGCCACCAGGCGCTTGTTGCGGAGGCTCTCGGGCACGTCGCCCTCCACGATCCGGCGGGCCAGCCCCTCGACGATCGCCGTCTTGCCCACCCCGGGCTCACCGATGAGCACCGGGTTGTTCTTGGTGCGCCGGGACAGGACCTGGATCACCCGGCGGATCTCCTCGTCCCGCCCGATCACCGGGTCGAGCTTGCCGCGCCGGGCCTCCTCGGTGAGGTCCCGGCCGAAGCGCTCGAGGGCCTGGTACTGCTCCTCGGGGTTCTCGCTCGTCACGCGGTGCGAACCGCGCACCTGCCGGAGGGCCTCCAGGACGCCGTCGGTGGTCACGCCGAGCGACCGGAGGAGGTCGCCCACGCCGCCGGCGAGCTTGGTCATGGCCAGCAGGACGTGCTCGGTGGACAGGTAGTCGTCGCCGAGGTCGGCCCGCTCCCCGTCGGCGGCCTCCAGCAGGCGGTAGGCGTCGGTGGAGACCTGCGGTCCCTGCGTCGTGGTTCCGTAGACCTGCGGGATCCGTTCGAGCAGTTCGGCGAGCCGGTCGCGCACCGCCTTGGGGGCCACACCCATCCGCTCCAGCACGGGAAGGACCACGCCTTCGCTCTGGCCGACGAGCGCAGCGAGCAGGTGTTCCGGGCCGACCTGGGCGTGGCGGCGCTCCCTGGCCGCCTGTTGGGCGGCGCTCAACGCCTCGGTGGTCTTGCGGGTGAAGCGGTTCGGGTCGAGGGCCATGGGGTCGCGCTCCTGTCGGGCTGGGAGCGTCAGCGGGGTGGGGTACCGGCGTTTCGACTCTGACTTGACAACAATCGGCTCAACTTCGGTGTTCCCGGATCACGAACCGCATCGGCAACCCGGCCGCGGGCCGGGGCACGAGATCGCGCCCTCTGGTGCGGCGGGACCGGGCGACCTCCTCCCGGAGCCGCCGGCGGAGCGCGTCGACTTCTGCGCGCAGCTCGGCCACCTGCTGCTCGAGGTCGAGGATGCGCCGGACGCCGGCGAGGCCG
>CALHRD010000107.1 GCA_938038385.1 uncultured Burkholderiales bacterium | reverse complement strand
CGCGCCCGCTTTCCGGGCCAAAACGGCGCCTGGCTTTGTCGCTCCTCCTTGCAGGGGTCGACCCTGCGGCGTCGTCGCTTCGCGCCAGCCACCGGTTTGGCCCGGCCTTCGGGCGCGTTCAACTGCGGTTTTTAGGATGATCTAATCTGAGCAATAGGACGAAAATTCTGTTTCATTGCATGACATGACCACCGAATATGGTGAAATCGATGCCCTGCTGCTCAAGGTTTGGCGGGAGGTGGCGAACCACTTGCGCATCGAGGAGGCAACGGCGGCGATCCTGCCCCAGTTGCAGGCTGTGATGGGGGTGCAGGGCATCCTCGTGCGACGGCTCGATGCGGTGCGGCATCGCGTCGAGACCGTGGCCAGTGCTGGCATCCCGGCACATCTTTCCCCTGACGATGGTCAGTTGGATGAGTCGCAGCGGGCCGACCTGCTGCGGTGGTGTGCCAGCGGCATCCCCCTGGAGGGCGAAGCACAGCATCTGGCCAAACACCTGCCCGCTCATCTGTTGCGCGGGCTGCCAGGCAAGGCGTGGGTGGGGTGTCTCGAAGGGGCGGGCCAGCCGCGGGGTCTGCTTATCCTCGACCTATCGGCTTGTGCGGCAGACGCCGATCTGGGCGCGTACTTCTCTGCGCTGATCGAGCCTTTCGCCGCCGCCCTGGAGAACGACCGCCGTCTGCGCGAGTTGTCGGTCCTGCGCGAGGCGGCGGAGGCCGACCGGCAGTCCCTGTTGACACGGCTCAAACGGCAGGACGTCACCGATACACTGGTCGGGGCGGAGAGCGGGCTGCGGGAGGTGATGGAGCGGGTGGACCTGGTGGCGCGTTCCGACACGCCGGTGCTGATCCTCGGCGAGACGGGCAGCGGCAAGGAGGTCGTGGCGCGCGCCATCCATCGCCGCTCGCCCCGCTCGGCCGGCCCCTTCCTGCGCGTCAACTGCGGCGCCATCCCGCCCGAGCTGATCGACTCGGAACTGTTCGGTCACGAGCGCGGCAGCTTCACCGGCGCCGTGGCGACCCGGCAGGGCTGGTTCGAACGGGCCGACGGCGGCACGTTGTTCCTGGACGAGATCGGTGAGCTCTCCCCGGCCGCCCAGGTGCGCCTGCTCCGGGTGTTGCAGGACGGCGGCGTGCAGCGGGTTGGCGGGCAGCGCAGCCTGACCGTGGATGTGCGCGTCGTGGCCGCCACACACCGCGATCTGCATGCCATGGTGAAGGAAGGTGACTTCCGCCAGGATCTTTGGTACCGGATCGCGATTTTCCCCATACGCCTGCCCGCCCTGCGCGAGCGCACCCAGGACATCCCCGCCCTGGCCACCCATTTCGCCCTGCAGGCGGCGCAGCGCCTGGGATTGGCCCCGCAGGTGCCGCGCCCGGAAGAGATGGCCCTGCTGGTGGACTATCCCTGGCCGGGCAACGTGCGGGAACTGGCGGCGGTGATGGAGCGCGCGGCCATCCTGGGCGACGGTCGCCGTTTGGAAGTGGCCCAGGCCATCGGCGTCGGCAAGGGGCCGGTGTCCACCAGCCTGAAACCACCGGCTATCGACACCGGGCCGGTGGCATCGGATACCCTGGACGAGCACAACCGCCGCCATATCGAGGCCGTCCTCGCCAGCTGCGCCGGCCGGGTCGACGGCCCCTTCGGCGCCGCCCGCAGGCTGGGCATCAATCCCAATACCCTGCGCGGACGCATGCGCAAGCTGGGTATCGACCCGCGGCGCTTTCGTGCTTCACCCCCCCTTGAGGGGTGGGCCTTGCGTTCGCCGCGTGGTCAGATCGCGTAACCGGAGAGCCGCCCCGCCTGCGTACAGAGCTGCGGGATGCGTTCTGCTGCCACCGGCCTGGAAAGCAGAAAGCCCTGGGCGAGATCGCACTGTTCGTATCGGATCAGGCGCCACTGGTCCTCGGTCTCGACCCCCTCGGCGGTCACCTGCAGACGCATGGCGCGTGCCATGGCGACGATGATGTGGATGATGTGTGTGCCAGCCTGATCTTCGGGTAGGTCGTGCACGAAGCTGCGATCGATCTTCAGACGATCCACCGGCAGGTGCTGCAACCGTCCGAGCGCGCTCATGCCCGTGGCAAAGTCGTCGACCGTCACCGACACGCCCAGGCTGCGCAACGCTTGCAGCACTTCGAGTCCGGACTCGGAGAGGGCGAGGAGACTGGCCTCGGACAGCTCCAAATCGAGACGATCGGGCTGCAGTCCGCTGGCAGTCAGCGCACTGCGCACCATTCGGCCGAAGTCGGGCGCCTGGATTTGGCGTGGGGAGACGTTCACGGCCATGCGCAAGGGGGGCAACCCGGCTGCGTCCCATAGCCTCGCCTGCATGCAAGCCTGCTCCAGCACCCACTCGCCCAGTCGCGCCATCAACCCGGCTTCCTCTGCCAGGGGGAGGAAGCGCTCCGTCGCCACCTCGCCCAGATCGGGCTCGGTCCAGCGCAGCAACGCCTCGGTGCCGACCAGGCGTCCACTGGCGACGTCGTAGAGGGGCTGATAGACCAGTTGCAGGCGGCTTGCCTCCACTGCCTGGCGCAGGCGGGCCTCCAGTTCCATGCGCTCGCGGCTGGCCTGGGTGATCTCCGGCGTGTAGAAGCGGTATTGGCCGCCGCCTGCCGCCTTGGCCTCGTACATGGCGGCGTCCGCCCGTTCCACCAGCTCATGGGCCTCGCGGCCGTCGTCCGGAAACAGGCTGATGCCGATGCTGGTGCCGGTCTGGACCGTGTCGCCGGTGGGTAGTGGGAAAGGTCTGCCGAGCTGGCGCAGGATGTCCCGCGCCACGTTGGCGGCCTGTTCGGGTTGGCGCAGGTTTTCCAGGAGCACGGTGAACTCGTCCCCGCCGCGGCGCGAGAGAGTGTCGGATTTGCGCAGCCGCTTGCCGAGCCGCCCGGCGATGGCTTCCAGCAGGGCATCGCCGACCTGGTGCCCCAAGGTGTCGTTGAGCTGCTTGAAACGGTCCAGGTCGAAATAGAGCACGGCCAGCCGTTCGCCGTGGCGGGCGGCCTGCCGTATGGCATGTTCCAGGCGCTCGTCGAACAACAGGCGGTTGGGCAGCCCTGTGAGGGCATCGTGATAGGCCAGCTTCTCCAGACGCGCCTCGGTCTGCTTGATGTGGGTGATGTCGGAGAACATGGAGACATAACCGGTCGTGTCTCCCCGCTCGTCCTGGACCACGCTGATGGTCTGCAGCACCGGGAAGACCCGGCCATTCCTGTGACGGTTCCAGATCTCCCCGCGCCAGTGACCGGTATGTTTCAGGCTCTCCCACATCGCGCGGTAGAAGGCCTCGTCGTGGCGGCCCGAGGACAACAGCCGCGGATTGCGGCCCAGCACCTCGTCGGCGCCATAGCCGGTGATCTCGGTGAAGGCCCGGTTGACGGCGACGATGTGGCCGTCGGCGTCGCTGATCATGATGCCCTCGGTGGTGTTGTCGAAGACGATGGCGGTCTGACGCAGGCGCTCCTCGGCCGCCTTGATCGAGGTCACGTCGAACAGGGCTCCGCTCAGGTGGTCCGATCTGCCCCGGCCCGAGCCGTGTGCGCGACCGCTGGCGAGCACCCAGTGCACCGCACCGGTCTGGTCAAGGACGCGATACTCGGCGACGAAGCTGCCGCGTTCCCGGATCTGCTGCTCGATCTCATGCTGAACCCGCTGCCGGTCCTCGGGGTGAATCAGGCTCGCCAGCCCGCGCCCACCCTCGATGAAGGCTGTCGGCGGATAGCCCGTCAGGGTCTCGATCAGGGGACTGACGAAGTCGACCGTCCAAGCCTTGTCCAGGGCGCAGCGGTAGACCACGCCGGGGATGTTGGTGACCAGGCTGCGGAACTCGTCCTCGCTGGCGGCCAGCGCCTCCTGGGCCAGGCGCAGCTCGGTGATGTCCATGCAGTAGCCGATGTAGCCCGACAGTTCACCGGAGGCGGCGAACCGCGGTGTGGCGTGGTCCATCACCCAGCGGTAGGCCCCGCCTGCGTGCCACAGACGATATTCCAGCGTGAAGGGGATGCGCTTTGCGTAGGCCTGCGCACTGTCTTCCCGACAACGCGGCAGGTCCTCCGGATGGACACCCTGGTGCCAGCCGTTGCCCACTTCCTGCTGCAGACTGCGGCCGGTGAAGTCGCGCCAGCCCCGGTTGAAGTGCGTGCGCGCAGGGTCTGGACCGGAGAGCCAGATCGGGACCGGCAGCCAGTCCGCCATCTCGGGCAGGGCCTGATCGTTCTCCTGGTTGCTGGGGTCCATGCCCTATTTATATCAGATGCCTCGACCACGCCAGGACGAGGCCGCGGTCGTTGCAGTGGACTGGGCGTTCGGGCGCCAGCCTTTGAGCAACAGGGCGTTGGTGACCACCGACACCGAGGACAGGGCCATGGCGGCCCCGGCGATGACCGGGCTGAGATAGCCCATGGCAGCCAGCGGCAGGGCCAGTACGTTGTAGGCGAAGGCGAAGAACAGGTTCTGGCGGATCTTGCGCATGACCGCACGGGACAGGGCCAGGGCGTCGGCGACCGTGCCGAGGTCGTTGCGCATGAGCGTGATGTCCGCCGCCTCCAGGGCGATATCCGCGCCCGAGCTCATGGAGAAGCTCACGTCGGCCGCGGCCAGGGCCGGGGCGTCGTTGATACCGTCGCCGGCCATGCCGACGACGCGGCCGTCGCGCTTGAGCGTCCCGATGATGGCTGCCTTGTCCTGGGGCCGGACCTGGGCGCGGACCTCCTCAATGCCGGCGGCCTGGGCGATGGCGGCGGCGGTGGCGGCATTGTCCCCGGTCAGCATCACCACCTTCACCCCGGCTCGGCGCAGGCGGGCGATAGCCGCCGCAGAGCCGGGACGCAGCCGGTCGGCGAGGGCTAACCATGCCAGCAGGCGGATCACCCCGGTTTCGGGCTCCGTTTCGGCAAGCCCCACCACGGTCTGGCCGGCCGAAACCAGAACCTCCGCCTGCCCGATCATGCCCGCGAGGCCCTGGGCCGCGAGCCAGGCCGGATCACCCAGCAGCAGGGACCGCCCGGCCACCCGTCCGCGCACGCCATGGCCGCCGACATTCTCGAAGTCCTGCACCGCCGGCAGGGCGAGGCCGCGCGTACGGGCGGCGTCCACCAGGGCATCTGCGAGGGGGTGGTGCACACCTTGTTCGAGGGCGGCGGCCAGCCGCAGGGCCTCCTCCTCGACGATCGACCCCGAGGTCTGGACAGCCTGCAGTGCGGGGCGGCCCTCGGTCAGCGTGCCGGTCTTGTCCACCGCCAGGACGGCCAACCTTTCCGCCCGTTCCAGGGCCTCTGCGCTGCGGATGAGGATGCCCAGCTGGGCGCCGCGGCCGAGTCCCACCATCACCGCAGTGGGGGTGGCCAGCCCCAGGGCACACGGACAGGCGATGACCAGCACGGCCACGGCGGGGATCAGGCTCGACGCCAGCTCTCCGGTCGACCACCACCACACGGCGAAGGTGGCCAGGGCGAGGAGGACCACCGCCGGCACGAACACCCCGGAGATGCGGTCGGCCAGCTGCTGGATCGGGGCCTTGGAGCCCTGGGCGGCCTCGGTCAGGCGCACGATCTCCATCAGCTGGGTATGCGCCCCCACGCCCTCGGCACGCAGCTTGAGCAGACCGTCCAGATTCTGCGTACCGGCATATACGGGCTGGCCCGTTGCCTTGGTCACCGGCAGGCTCTCGCCCGTGAGCATGGCCTCGTCCACGCCGGAGCTGCCGGCGACGACCACACCGTCCACCGGGATGCGCTCGCCAGCGCGTACCACGACGATGTCGCCGGGTTTGACGGCGGCCGCGGCCACCTCCACCACCTCGCCACCCCGCTCGATGCGGGCGGTGGCCGGGGCGAGGGCCATGAGTTGTTCGATCGCCGATGAGGTACGCGACTTCGCGCGCGTCTCCAGCAGCTTGCCCAGCCGCACCAGGGTGATGACGGCGGCACTGGCCTCGAAGTAGAGATGCCCGGCCGGGTCGAAGAGCAACACGGCCAGACTGTAGAAGTAAGCGGCGCTGGTGCCGAGCGCCACCAGCACGTCCATGTTCGCAGCCCCACCCCGCAGGGCATGCCAGGCGCCTGTGTAGAAGCGGCGTCCGACCCAGAACTGTACCGGCGTGGCCAAGGCCCATTGCAACCAGCCGGGTAGCCACCCGGCATGTCCCTGGCCGGCGAGCATGGGCAGCATCTGTACCAGCAGCGGCAGGGTGAGCACGGCGGCGATGGCGAATATGCGCAGCTCGCGCCGGTATTCCGCAGCTTTTCTGGCCTTTTCCTCGGCGCGGGTGGCCTCGGTGATGGGTGTGGCGCTGTAGCCCGCACGCCCGACCGCGGCGATGAGGGCATCGAGGTCGACGAGGCCGGGCGTGTAGCGGACGCGTGCCCGTTCGGTGGCGAGATTCACCCGCGCCTCGACGCCGGGCAACCCATTGAGGACCTTTTCGATCCGGGCGGCGCAGGCCGCACAGGTCATCCCGCCAAGCTGCAGGTCCAGGGTCTGCGCCGGCACCGTGAAGCCGGTCCTCTCGACCTGGGCGAGGATGGCAGCAGGGTCGGTGCTGGCCGGGTCGAACTCCACCCGTGCCTTTTCCGCTGCCAGATTGACGCTGGCGCTCACCCCCTCCAATCGATTCAGGTTTTTCTCCAGCCGCGTCGAACAGGCCGCGCAGGTCATGCCGGCGATGGGGAGTTCGAGGGTGCGGCGGGCAGCGGCGGACATGGGGTGACAATCGACGCGGTCATGAAGCTTGGATGGTAGCCGGCGGCACGGGGTTCGTCTCGCATCGTGAGCCGCTCACGCGACATCAAGGCCGGCCACGAACGATTTCCACATCCCTCACCCCTCTCCAGCGCGCGGGAGAGGGTAGTCCGGGGAGTCGCGGGGCGACTTACACGATAAAACCTATTCCCAATCGTGCGTGTGGAAGTGCCTGTGTTCCAGTTCGCCGTGGCGGTGCCGGTGGCTGTGCACCAGGTTGGCGGCGACGAGTTTCTCCGGGTCGGCGAGGAAGGGTTCGATGGGACCGTCGTGGATCAGGCGGTGGTCTTCGCCCAGCACGAGCGCCCGGTCACCCAGCTCGGGGGCGAGGCTCAGGTTGTGCGTGGTGGTGATGACGGTGATGGGCAGCCCGGCCAG
>CALHRD010000106.1 GCA_938038385.1 uncultured Burkholderiales bacterium | reverse complement strand
GAGTTGGGCATCCATCCGGTCTACAAGCGGGTGGACACCTGCGCGGCCGAATTCGCCACCGCCACCGCCTATATGTATTCCACCTATGAGGAGGAGTGCGAAGCCCAGCCCACCGACCGCAGGAAGATCATGGTGCTGGGCGGCGGACCCAACCGCATCGGCCAGGGCATCGAGTTCGACTACTGCTGCGTGCATGCCGCCCAGGCCTGCCGCGAGGATGGTTTCGAGACCATCATGGTCAACTGCAACCCGGAGACGGTCTCCACCGATTACGACACCTCCGACCGGCTCTACTTCGAACCCCTCACCCTGGAGGATGTGCTGGAGATCGTGCGCATCGAGCAGCCGTGGGGGGTGATCGTGCAGTACGGCGGGCAGACACCGCTGAAGCTGGCGCGTGCTCTCGAGCAGAACGGCGTACCCATCATCGGCACCAGCCCCGACGCCATCGACCGTGCCGAGGACCGGGAGCGATTCCAGCAGCTCATCCATGAGCTGGGTCTGCTGCAACCGCCCAACCGTTGCGCGCGCGACCCCGATGAGGCGCTGGCCATGGCCGCCGAGATCGGCTACCCGCTGGTGGTGCGTCCCTCCTATGTGCTGGGCGGTCGTGCCATGGAGATCGTGCGCGAGGAGGCGGATCTCGTGCGTTACATGCGCGAGGCGGTCAAGGTGTCCAACGACTCGCCGGTGTTGCTGGACCGTTTCCTCAACGATGCCATCGAGGTCGATGTCGACGCCATCTCGGACGGCGAGCGGGTGGTCATCGGCGGCATCATGCAGCACATCGAACAGGCCGGCGTGCATTCGGGCGACTCGGCCTGTTCGCTGCCACCCTACAGCCTTTCGCCCGCGCTGCAGGAGGAGTTGCGCCGGCAGACTGCGGCAATGGCCCGAGGTCTGGGGGTGGTGGGGCTGATGAACGTGCAGTTCGCCATCAAGGGCGAGCAGGTGTATGTGCTGGAAGTCAACCCGCGCGCCTCGCGCACCGTACCCTATGTGTCCAAGGCGACGGGCAGGCCCCTGGCCAAGGTGGCCGTGCGTTGCATGACCGGCCGCACGCTGGCGGATCAGGGCGCCGACACGGAGATCATCCCGCCCTATTACTCCGTCAAGGAGGCGGTATTCCCCTTCCGCAAGTTCCCCGGCGTCGACCCTCTGCTGGGGCCGGAGATGAAGTCCACCGGCGAGGTGATGGGGGTGGGTGAGACCTTCGGCGAGGCCTTCCTGAAGTCGCAGTATGCCGCCAGCGTCAAGCTGCCGCGTGCTGGCAACGCCTGTCTGTCGGTGCGCAACCCGGAGCATCCCCAGGTGGTGGCCATTGCCCGAGAGCTGCACGAGCTCGGTTTCAAACTGCTCGCCACCAAGGGCACCGCGGCTGTCATCGCCGCGGCCGGGCTGCCCGTCACCCCCGTGAACAAAGTGGCGGAAGGCCGTCCCCACATCGTCGACGCCATCAAGAACGGTGACATCCAGCTCATCGTCAATGTGGTGGAGGACAAGCGGGCGATCAAGGATTCCTTTTCCATCCGCACCGCCGCCCTGTCCGCCAATATTCCCTATTTCACCACCCTGGCCGGGGCGATGGCGGCCTGCATGGGCATGAAGGGGCGTCGGGACATCACCGTCTACAGCCTGCAGTCCCTGCATCAACGTCTGGTCTGAGGCATCTCAAGACACATCCTGGAGGATCATGAGCAAGGTTCCCTTGACCGTCATCGGGGCGCAGAAGCTGCGCGACGAACTCCATCGCCTCAAGACCGTGGAGCGCCCTGCGGTCATCGCTGCAATTGCCGAGGCGCGCTCCCACGGCGACCTGTCCGAGAATGCCGAATATGACGCCGCCAAGGAGCGGCAGGGCTTCATCGAGGGGCGCATCAAGGACCTGGAGGGTAAGCTCGCCAACGCCCAGATCATCGACCCGAGGCATCTGGATGCCGACGGTCGGGTGGTATTCGGGGCCACGGTGGTGCTGGTGGACGCCGAGTCCGGTGACGAGGTGCGCTATCAGATCGTCGGTGACGACGAGGCGGACATCAAAGAAGGCAAGATCTCGGTGAGTTCCCCCATCGCCCGCGCCCTCATCGGCAAGTATGCCGGCGACGTCGCCGACGTGCATGCGCCAGGCGGGCTGCGCCATTATGAGATCCTCGACGTGCACTACATCTGAGGAGAAGGGGGAGGGAGAACCGTTGCTGACCCCGCAGGCTGAGCCACACGCCTGCTGAGTGCTGACGCCCGATGCCTGACGCATGAAGCGCCTGCCTGATCTGATCGCCGCATGGGCTATCACCCTGTGGGTGGGAGGTTTGTTCGCCATAGGCTACCTGGCCGCGCCGGTACTGTTCTACCAGTTGGAAGACCGCGCCCTGGCCGGGGTGCTGGCGGGTCGCATGTTCAGCCTCATCGCTTACGTCGGCATGGCCTGCGGTGCATACCTGCTCCTGCACCGTCTCGTCCGCCACGGCGGCGCCAGCCTGAAGCAGGCGTTTTTCTGGATTGCCCTGATCATGCTGTTGCTGGCTCTGGGGCAGCGCTTCGGCATCCAGCCCATCATGGAGGGACTCAAGGTGCAGGCTTTGCCCCAGGATGTGATGAACAGCCTGTTCCGTAGCCGCTTCCAGACTTGGCACGGGATATCCAGTGCGGTCTATCTCGTCCAGTCCCTGCTCGGTCTGGCCCTGGTGGCCAAGGCCAATTCAAGGTAGCCGGATGCGTGGCGGCTCGGCAGGTCGGTAGATCAGCAGCAGCTTGCCGATATGCTGCACGGGGGCGGCCCCCAATGCCTCACAGATCGTGTGCATGTGCTCCGCCCGTTCCGTGCGGTCATTGTTCAACACGCGTATCTTGATGAGTTCGTGGGCATCGAGGCTCCGCGCCACCTCCCGCAGCACCGCCTCGGTCAGTCCGGCCGAGCCGATCATCACGACGGGTTTGAAATCATGCGCCAGCGATTTGAGCAACTTGCGCTGGGCGGGGGAGAGCTGAAGCATGCGGTGTCCCTGCAAATGCTGGAATGATATATGAACCTAAAAACCGCAGTTGACCGCTGCATTGGATTCGTAACATGGTGAGGACACTGCGATTTCTGCCTTCGTTGGAGGTCACCCGCTGGGTGAGCCCGCTACGCGCCCGCTTTCCGGGCCAAAACGGCGCCTGGCTTTG
>CALHRD010000105.1 GCA_938038385.1 uncultured Burkholderiales bacterium | reverse complement strand
CGGTTTCCTGGCGCGCAAGGGCGATGGCGGGCCGGGGGTGAAGACCCTCTGGCTCGGCCTCCAGCGCGTCATGGATTTCGCCGCAGGGATCAGGTTCGCGAGGAAGGCTCATGCGATGTGAGTTGTGTGTAATGGGGTGGGGTGAAGGGATGCTGTTCGTCATTATCACAAGAAATCAATGGGCTGTGTTTGATCTATTATGAATGAACATGGATTCAGGATATTGCTCAGGCCTTTGCTATGACGATGAGGCCAGACATGACCAAGACTGTCCCCAATATACGCTGCCAGCTCAGCGTCTCCCCAAGAAACAGCACCGACAGGACCATGACGATGACGAAAGCGAGGCTCATAAATGGATAGGCATAATTGAGATCAAGCCGCGTCATGGCTGCCATCCAGGCCAGAGAGGCCAAGAAGGCAGAGAAAAAGCCGGATATAATCCAGGGATTGAGTAACTGATGAAGCAAAAATAAGAGCTTGCCCAAGAATTCACTGGGCAGAGGTCCGGTCTGGCTCATCTGCCACTTGAGTATTAATTGTCCATAAATCGTGAAGAGCAGGGTCAGTAAGATATACAGATGGCCAGATATATCAAAAACCGGTGGATTTTTCATTGTGCTGCTGCGGTGGTTTGTAGTTGATAAACAGTCTTTCGAGGTTGCCATGTGTAATGTTATCAAGCCGATGTGCTTCGATGCCGGTACTTAGATACATGAACCTTGTGAGCACCTCGTCAGGTGTGTACTCAGGAAAATCTGTTCCGATTGTGATCAGTTGATCTGTGGTTTTGAATAGGTAGTTCATGTCAGAATCCAAGCGTTCGCTGCCACGATAACGCATGATAGTAAACGAGAGGTCAAGTATTAAATTTTCATTGCAGCGAACGATTTCGTATAACTCCATCATCGCGGGCCCGGTGCCATGTAATAATATTATTTTTGTGTCAGGACATGCATATGCCAAGTAATCCACGACATCTGGTGCATGGCGAGTCGCCAAGCCGCGCTGTCGGAAGAGTGTGTCAAGAAAAATTACGAGATTATGTGAAGCTGCTGAATCAATAGTGGCGATGCATTTGGGGTCGAGCGGATCATATCCATTCAGGCGCGGGTGCAGTTTTATTCCAGCAAATCCCTGGGAGGCAATATTGGATACTATGGCTTCAATCCTTCTGATGGTGGGTACCGTGCGCGGATTCAGCCCGGCAACGGGAACGAACCGTGTGGGGTGTCGGCAGGCGGTGGCGAGAGTGTATCTGTTGTCTCCGTAATCGGCGATGGTGACTAGGCATGCTTTACTAACGTTGTTGCGATCCATTTCGCATAGCAGTCGATCTGCGGAAGCGTTGTAGGTATACTCACCCATCCAGCTGCCGTCTGCAGTCACGTGAGTCAGAGAGTCAAACAGTTTCATGGTATATCAAATGACTTCTACTTCGGTTGAGGAGTCTTGCATGCGCGCTTTAAGTTTGGACTTGGCTTTTAAGCCGTATTCAATTGCGTCTCTTGATGTGGTGCCACCAGTTAAAATGTATCCAGCGCGATGATCCTTGTTCCTCAGTGCGGGCACTTCATCGCCAGGTTTAATGTTGAAGTGTATACTTATTACGCCAGGTGAACTAAAAACTTCACTGAGGCCATGCCATTCTCTCAGAATGCCGTTGGGCAGATGGAAAAACTCGATATTGCCGGCTCTCGGATTTGCTTTATTTATTTCGGGCATCGTGCCGATGGCCAGCTTAATCATCTCTCGATTTGCATTTGTGCCTGATATGAAGGGCAGGATGTGTGTATAAATCATACACCCGCCACCGCGAGCGGAAATGTCAATTGGTATGACGTCCTCATCGTTGATTATGTATTCGCAGTGAGCTATACCCCAGCGCAGTCCCATGGCAGAGAGTAGGCGCTGGTTCGTATCGGCCACAGCGGCGAGTGTATCTTTGTCAAACTCTGTTGCCAATGTGTATGTTATTCTTTCAGAGACAGTAGGCTCGATACGGCTTCTCGTTTTCATGGCCAGGCCTAATATTGTGGCGTTCCCATCAAGCATGAAGCTGTCCACAATGATTTCCTGTCCAGGCACAAGGGACTCGATTATAGCTTTGCCTGACTTGCTGTTATCGATTGCATATTGTAGTGCAGAAAACGCAAACGCCTCGCTGTCAACAATGGATACGCCCTTGCCTGACTGGCTGTCTATTGGTTTTGCGACTGCTGGATAATTAATAGAAAGGTTAAGATAGTTTTGTAAATCGTCCTCGCCCACCATAAAATAATCCGGAGAGGCCATGCCCAAACCACGGGCCACTTCTCGCATGCGCCACTTATTGGTGAAATTCAGTGCTACATCGTATGATAAGCCGGGTAAGTGTAGTTGCTCAGCAATATATGCGGCGGTCGGGACCCCTACGTCCGTGGTGTCGCAGATTACCCCGCTTATACCATATCGTTTTGCGATGTCTAGGCTTGCTTCCATATCAGTTATGTCGACTACCTCGAAATAATCGGCATCATGATAACCTGGGCGATCCGGGTACATGTCCGTAACCAATACGCGTAAGCCCATTGACTTTGCAAGCCGTATTGTTGGAACCTGCCACTGCCCACCTCCCAGCACATGTAATAACGGCTTATTCATGACCCATTGCTCTGAATACTCAGCGGAATATGTTCTTTGCTATGAAGCGAGGCCTGTCCTGCACCTGCGTATACACCTTGCCGAGATATATACCGATCAAACCCAAGGCGGTCGTCAAGATGCCCAGCGTCAGAGCGAGCATGCCCATCATGGATGTGAAGCCGAGCACCACATCCCCAAATAGGATGCGTCGCAAAACGAGATAGATAAGGTAGGCGAAACTGACCAGTGTGATCAACACACCGGTGTTGAACATCCACACGAGTGGTTGCGCGGTGAATGAGGTGACCGCATTGATCATGAGGCGCAGCCGCTTGAGCAGGCTGTAGCTGCTTTGCCCTTGGCGTTGTCCCTTGCGTATGGGTATGCCGATCTGATCGAAACCCACCCAGGTCATCATGCCGCCCAGAAAGACATTGCGGTCCCCTAGACGTAGGAGGGCGCGTACATAGCGCCGCGTCATGATGCGTTCGGTCAACATGTTCTCCGGTACCTTCAGGTCTGAAAGCAGGTTGAATCCGCGCCAGAACAACCCGCCACTGACGCGTTCGAACCATCCCCCCTTGCGCGAATCCTGATAGCCATAAACGATGTCGGCACCTGTGGCCTTCTGCTTCTCGTATAGGACTATGAGTACCTCAGGTGGTACCTCCAGATCACAGTCGATGAGAAAGACGAGCTCTCCGCGTGCACACTGAAGACCGGCGAGCATGGCGGCATGGTGGCCAAAATTACGTGACAAGTCCACCACGACGAGCTGAGGGATGTCCTTTTTGCGCTCCAGCGCATAGTCGAGAGCGTCGTCAGGTGAACCGTCGTTTACCAGCACGATCTCGTAATGCTTTATGGGTAGCCGTGTGACGGCATGCAGACATTGGTCGAGAAAGTCCGGCAGGAAGGGCCTCGACTTGTACATCGTCGAGACGATGGAGAGCTGCGGTCGATGATCGTTGTTGGACATTTTTATTGAGGATGTGGTAGGCCTTCACGCCACCCCCAAGTGTACCAGGGCGCATCGGGGCCGACGTTGAAGAGCAGGTCAAGAATCGACACCCCATGCTCGTATGGCGGGAAGCGCTGTGGGTATTCGGGATAGCCCGAATAATCCTTCCAGGCCAGTTCGATGCCTGCATCAGCGAAGCGTTGCGGCTCTATGTAGTCCTTCGCTGCAGGGCCTGATATATAGCGTGTGGCTCCAAGTTTGGTAAGTATGTCAAGAAGCCGCTCCTGCTTATGGCCTTGCGCATTGAATTCGCGGGCGTCGTGATATTGCGTTTTTATGCTCAGAAGATCACGTGCTATGCGTCGAATGAACGTCTGGTTAAGTTGCGATAAGTTGTTCCACGTGTGGTCTAGATACAGCTCTTTGAAGAACGATTGATAGGGTTCGAAATATGGGCACTTCCGATAATTCTGCTCGATCGTCTTCCAGTGTTTCGCCTGCCACGCAGGGTCGGTGATGCTGACTTCGCATATCAAACGATTGCGGTCGGAGCCGACCGGTACCGAAAGCCACAGCAGTCCCTGAGGGGTTTTGATCTTGTTTCTCGTGCGCCAGTCGCGGACCGTGAACTGCACGTCATCGTAGAAAACGAACACGTCGGCATCATGGATCAGGTCGAAGTATCCCTTCCATGGGATGTAACTGGACTGCAGTATGACGGCGGTGGTCACGATGGGCGCTGGGTGTAGGCAGAAAACATCCTGATGGAGCTACCGTCGACGAGTTCGGCTTTGTCGACAATGACTGCACCGGCGCCTATGAAACAGTGAGACCCCACGGACGCGAAACCACAGATGGTGGAGTTGGGAGAGATGAATGTGTTGGCTCCGATACGCACGTCATGATTGATGCATGCACCTGGCCAGACCACTGCGAGCTCGCCGATGGTGGCTCGGCCATCGACGATGGCCCCAGCCATGACCATGGCCCCGTCACCGACCCGTGCGCTAGCGGCGACATAGGCGCGCGAGTGAATCAGTGCTGGCGCGCGGTAGCCGGCGGCCACAATTCTCTGCCAGACAGCCCAGCGTGCAGGGAGGTCTGAATAACCAATCGCCACGGCGATGTCAAATTCCGAAGGAGGGTGGGTGTGGATCGCGGTGTCGAAGGCGCCTATGATTCCAGGCCCCGTATGGTAGTCATCGATCATACCGGCCACTTCATGCCCGCAATGACGCACGAGCTCGGCGACCGTCGCTGCGAAGTCTTTGGAACCGTAGATGAGCAGCTTCATGACAGATCAGGTCTTCTGCATGGAAGCTGTCGTCTGACCGACGAGAAACAGCGGCTTGCGTGAGGACTTGAAATTCATCCGCCCCAGGTATTCCCCGAAAATCCCCAGAATGAGCAACTGGATGCCGCCGAAGAGGATGATGGCGGCCATGATTGAAGCGAAGCCGCTGACCGTGATCAAGCCGAGTAATCGACCGACCACGATGGTGCCCAGCCAGCCCATGCCGACCAGGGAAAAAATGAGGCCGATCCACGATGCCAACCGCAGGGGCAGGTCGGAGAAAGTGACGAAGATGTTGATGGTGTGGGTCAAGAGCTTGCGGAAGGTGTAGTCGCTGGTGCCGTGCGCACGGTTCCCATGGGGAACCTCCACCGTTGCGTAGCGGTTGGTGAGCCAGGACAGATACCCGTCCACGAACGGAAAGGGTGAATCGAACTGGGTCAGGGCGCGGGCGATGTCGCCGCGGATGACGCGGTAGCTGGTATAGGCGTAGTTCAGCGAGGGGATGGCTTTGTTGAACAGCCAGCGCGCGATTTGGGAGGTGATGTTGAGCCATGGTTTGTGCGTGCGCTCCGGGTAGACGCCATAGACGAGGTCGAAGCCTTCCTGGGCCTTTTTCAGAAGCGCCGGCAGGTACTCGGGCGCCTGCTCCAAGTCGTCGTCGAGGGTCGCGATCCACTGCCCGTGGGCGTGGGCGAACCCGAAGATGGTGGCGGCATGCTGGCCGAAAATGCGGCTCAGCCGGATGCCGCGCACCCGTGCATCCGTGCGCGCAAGCGCCTCGATCACCTCCCAGGAACGATCGCCGCCGCAGTCTTCGACGAGGATCAGCTCGAAATTCGGATCGAGCGGTTCGACGGCGGCGATGATGCGACGATGGAGCGCCCGCAGGGTGTCCTGGGAGCGATACACGGGCACCACGACCGACAGGTGCGGCATCGTCTCGGGCGCATTCATCGGACGTGCACCTATAGTTAGCCCCGTGCGGCCACCGTCAGGCCGCTTGCGCCCCTTCCATGCCTACTGCCTGCGTACGACGTGGCAGTCTGCCGGGCCTTGAATGCGACACGCGTCTCACTCATCGCACGCATCGTGGGCCGGATGGGAATGGCTTGGGTGGGGCTGCAATGGGCGGGGCCGGCGTTGCTTGCCATCGCCAGGGTGCAGGATGTGGCCCGGCGCCTGCATGCCGAAACTTCGTGCTCTTTCTTCTGCATTGTGACCTTCCCTGAGTGTCGGCCGAGAGTGTAGCAAACATCGTGCCTGCGGCCTGCAGTCCGCGTTCGGCCGATTCGTATCAGTGCGGCGAAGGATGACGGCCGCAGGCGGGCATTCTTACCCACGCGTGTGACTGGGCCATTATCGTCAACCCCGTTGAAATCTTTACAGCCGACTCGTCGGGCTGAAGCCCGACCCACAGGTGGTGATTCATTGTCGGGTTACTGGCCAGTGGACGCCGGAGGACGCAGGCCAGAGGCGTTCGCACGCATGGCCAGCACACGGGCTTCGACCAGAACCCGCCGGTAGAAGGGTTGATCGGCGAGGTCATCCAGCTCGGCGGGGGTGAGTACCAACAGGTCCACCGGCGCGGGGATGCGCTCCAACAGGTCCCGGTAGTCAAGGGGCCGGTCCATCTGCCGGGGTCTGGCGGAGCCCACGAGCAGCAGCAGGTCGACATCGCTGCGTGCGCCGAAATCGCCTCGGGCGCGCGAGCCGAATAACCACACACCCAGAAGCTCGGGGTGATCGCTTAGGGCGGCCCGGGCGGCCTCGGTCAGGGCCTGGTCCAGCCTGCGGTTATAGGCCGAGACGTCCGCGTACGAATTCCAGGATACGTTCGGCATGGCCGATGGCCTCTTCGGCATCGCGGGCCAGGAAATACTCGCCCGGGACGCCCTGTGCAAAGCCATTGGGATAGCGGGTCGGGATATAAAAACGGTCGAGCAGCAGGCCGGCCTCGTGCAATGCGGACGGCACGGACTCCTGTGGGGGCAGCGAGGCGAGCAGTTGCTTGATGCTGTGCCCCCAGCCTTCGAGCCCCAATCGCTGATGCAGGGCCTTGACGGCCTTCTCCGCGGCCTGTTGGGCGGCGAAGCAGGCCCATTCGAAGTCCTGGTCTTCCAGGGCGTGCCGGGCATGAAGCAGATCGCGCTGCGCCTGCCTGAACCAGTCAACGGATCTGTCCATCGTCGGCCCCCTGATCGATCAAGGCCAGAATACCATGTCATGGGAACGCCGAATAAATTGTTGTGCGGGCGGACTGCTGCGTTGCGCGGTGCTCGGAACCTCGCCTGACTTGATGTTGTGTCTTGGTTTCTGCGCTCCGGGCGCCTTGCCTCCCATCCCGCTCGCGGCTTTCTTCAGCGTTTCCCCAGCCGCTACAATCCTCCTACCTCACGACCAAACAGGACATGGACCGTGCAGACCCTGACCGTCGACCTCGGTGAACGCAGCTACCCCATCCATATCGGCGCAGGCCTCCTGCGGCAGGCGGAGCTCATCCTGCCCCACCTGGCCCAGCCTCGCGCGGCCATCGTCACCAATACCACGGTCGGGCCGCTCTATTTGGGCCGGCTGCGTGGCGTGCTGGATGCGGCCGGGGTGGAGACCCTCCCCATCGTCCTGCCCGACGGCGAGGTCTACAAGAACTGGGAGACGCTGAATCTTATCTTCGATGCCCTGCTGGAAAACCGCGCCGAGCGCAAGACCACCCTGATCGCCCTGGGCGGGGGGGTGATCGGCGACCTCACCGGTTTTGCCGCCGCCTGTTACCAGCGCGGCGTGCCCTTCATCCAGGTGCCCACCACGCTGCTTGCGCAGGTGGACTCCTCGGTGGGCGGCAAGACCGGCATCAACCACCCGCTCGGCAAGAACATGATCGGCGCCTTCTACCAGCCCAAGCTGGTGCTGGCCGACACCGACACCCTGAAGACGCTGCCGGACCGGGAGCTCGCGGCCGGCCTGGCGGAGGTGATCAAGTACGGTCTGATCCGCGACCTGCCCTTCTTCACGTGGCTGGAGACGAACATGGAGCGCCTGCTGGCGCGCGATACGCAAGCGCTCACTCACGCAATCTACCACTCCTGCCGCAACAAGGCCGAGGTGGTGGCAGCGGACGAGCGCGAGAGCGGCCAGCGGGCGCTGCTCAACCTGGGCCACACCTTCGGCCATGCCATCGAGGCCGGTATGGGCTATGGGAACTGGCTGCACGGCGAGGCGGTGGCGGCGGGGACCCTGCTGGCGGCCGACCTGTCACGCCGCATGGGGCTCATCGGCGAGGCCGATGTCGAACGCATGAACGCCCTGTTCAGGCGCGCCCGCCTGCCCGTGCAGGCGCCCGCGCTGGGCGTGGACGCCTACCTGAGCTACATGGGGGTGGACAAGAAGGTGGAGGGTGGGCGCATGCGCTTCGTGCTCCTTCGGCGCCTGGGCGAGGCCTTCGTCACCGCGGAGGTGCCGCCGGAGCTCTTGCATGCGACACTGGCAGAGGCCACCGCTTGACTTCCCGGTCGGCGCCGCACACAGTGGACTGCCACTCAGTCCAGTATGGGTCTGTGATCGGCGCAACATCCAGAATGCCCAGACCTACCTCTCTGCCTACCTGATCAAGCAGGAGAAAGGCGTATTTCGTTCTGTCGCAATTGCGAAGCGCTTCGAGTTAAGCTGTTCACGTCGTAACCCGCTATGAGCTTGCAGGAGGTCATGATGGATTATCGTGATCGCATCACCATCGAACCCGGCAAACGCGGGGGTAAACCGTGTATCAGGGGCATGCGCATCACGGTCTATGACGTGCTGGGCTATCTTGCAGCAGGCATGTCGGTCGAACAGATCCTCGAAGACTTTCCCTATCTCGAAAGGGAGGATATCCAAGCCTGCCTGGCTTACGCGGCGGACCGTGAGCGCCATCAGTTCAGCCTGGCGGCATGAAACTGCTGTTCGATCAGAACCTGTCACCCAAGTTGGTCAGAATGCTTGCAACCCAATATCCTGGGTCCAGCCACGTCTTCCTCTGCGGGCTCGATCGCGCGCGGGATGCAGATGTCTGGGATTTTGCCCGTCTACAAGGCTACGTACTGGTCACAAAGGATTCTGATTTTGAAGAGCTCAGCCTGCTGCGCGGTGTGCCGCCCATGGTCGTCTGGCTCAGGCTGGGTAATTGCACGACCGGAAGGATTGAGGAGGTCCTGCGTCTGCATGCCGATGAGATCAAGGCACATGCTGCCGGCGGGCAGACGGGGTGTCTGGTGATCCATGATCGATGACGGTGTGCCGCCTCCCCCCTGGGTTACCCGGGTGCTCAATACCCTCCCATGACCGACCTCGCGCCCTACGCCGCCGACCCAGCCCAGACCCGCGGCCGCCGCTACCCCGAGCCGCCGGCAACTCCGCGCAGCGAGTTCCAGCGCGACCGCGACCGCATCGTCCACTCCACTGCCTTCCGGCGGCTGGAGTACAAGACCCAGGTCTTCGTCAACCACGAGGGCGATCTGTTCCGCACCCGTCTCACCCACAGCCTGGAGGTGGCGCAGATTGGCCGGACGCTGGCGCGCATGCTGGGGCTCGACGAGGATCTGACCGAGACCATCGCCCTGGCGCACGACCTGGGCCACACGCCATTCGGCCACGTCGGCCAGGATGCCCTGAACGAGTGCATGCGCGACCACGGCGGCTTCGAGCACAACCTGCAAAGCCTGCGCGTGGTGGACGAGCTGGAGCAGAAATACGCCGAATTCGAGGGGCTCAACCTCACCTTCGAGGCGCGCGAGGGCATCCTCAAGCACTGCTCGCGCAAGAATGCGGAGCGCCTGGGTGACGTCGGACGGCGCTTCCTCGAGGGGCAGCAGCCCAGCCTGGAGGCACAGATCGCCAACCTGGCCGACGAGATCGCCTACAACAACCACGACGTGGACGACGGCCTGCGCTCGGGCCTGATCACCCTCGAGCAGTTGGCGCAGGTGCCCGTCTTCAGCCGGCATCTGCAGGCGGTGCGCCGGCTTTACCCGCAGCTCAACGACCGGCGTCTGATCCACGAGACCGTGCGGCGCATGATCAACACCCTGGTCGTGGACCTGCTGCAGGAGACCCGCCGGCGGCTCGCGGAGCACCGGCCGCAATGCCTGGATGATGTGCGCCGCTGCCCGCCGCTGGCCGGATTCGGTGAAGCGGTGCAGGCCGAA
Source organism: uncultured Burkholderiales bacterium (assembly GCA_938038385.1). Taxonomy (GTDB): domain Bacteria; phylum Pseudomonadota; class Gammaproteobacteria; order Burkholderiales; family Thiobacillaceae; genus JANWZL01. Next base: position 6,041 of record CALHRD010000105.1, on the reverse strand, counting down.
CATCTCGAGCTCAAGCGCTTCCTGTTCCAGAACCTCTACCGGCACTATCGGGTGGTGCGCATGAGCGAGAAGGCGCGCCGCGTGGTGCGCGAACTCTTCGAGGCCTTCACCGCCGAGCCCAGGCTGCTGCCGCCCGAATATCAGGCGCGTGCCGACCGCGGCCTGGAGCGCACGGTCTGCGACTACATCGCCGGCATGACCGACCGTTACGCCATCCGCGAACACCGGCGCATCTTCGACATCGAGGAACTGGCCTGATGGCCGCCCTCGACCATGGTCGCCATCGACCTGCTGGCGCGTATCCTGAACCGCCTGGTGCGGCCCCTGGGCCTCAGGTGTGTGCCCGCGCCCGAGATCGACCGGGCCCCGGCACTCGGTGACCGACATCTGCAGCATGCGCGCCTGGTGCCGAACCGGGTGGCCCTCCTCGAGCGGCTGCCCAAGGGCGGTCGGCTGGCCGAGGTGGGGGTCGGGTTCGGTTTGTTCACGCAAAAGATACTCGAGGTCATGCGGCCCGCGACCTTCGTCGCCATCGACAACTTCGAGCTGGACCGGCCTTCCTGGTCCGGCCGTCAGGAACATCGCGACGTGCTCGGCGACCTCGGACACGAGGCTTACTACCGGCAGCGCTTCCAGGCGCGCATCGCTGACGGCAGCCTGCTCGTCAGGAAAGGCTACAGTCACGTCATGCTCGGGCAGTTCGAGGACGCCAGCTTCGACATGATCTACATCGACGCCGCGCACGATTACGCCAGCGTCAAACGCGACCTGGCGGCGGCCCGGACCAAGATCAAGCCCGATGGATTCATCGTCCTCAACGATTACACGCTAACGGGCATGGCGACGCCACCCCGAAGCATGAATGTCGCCATGTCCGTTCCCTCTCCCCCAGCGCCCGGCCCTCTCTCCCTCAGGGAGAGTGGCGGGTCGAGCCCCCCCTTCCCCTTAGGGGGAGGGGACGGGGGTGAGGGATGGGGAGGGGCGCTTCGTGGTCGCTTGCGCGACATTCGCGCTGAGGAAACGCCGAATCCATTGCTGCGCGGGCGCGGTTTTGTTGCGCGTGTTGGCTTCGGCCGCTCGGCCATGCCTCGCTTGACCTTCGCTGCGCTCACGTTGGCCTAGCCCGAAACTTCGCCTTCGGCTCGTTTTCGGATGCTCGCCTGTCTATTTCCTGAATCCGTGTCGATCACGACCAACCGGGTGTAGGTCGGACTTTAGTGCGACGCTTTGGGTGTCGGGCTGAAGCCCGACCTGCAAGGCAACCGGCAGCATCGACACGGATTCGGGTATTCGATGTGTCCCGCATCCTGCGCTTCGTGCGCGCGGTGCTCAATCCCGCTCGCGGCTTTCTTCGGCGTTTCCCTGAAGCCCGCCCCACCCGTCAACCGACGCAAGAACGGTCAAAGCGGCTCGGCCCGATAGCTCACGCTCAGGGCATGCACCTCGCCCGGCGCGATGCGGACCACATTGTCGAGCGCATTGCCCGACTCCACGCAGAGCATGCGCCGCCATCCCTCGTTCGGGCCCAGGTCGCCCATCTTCTCCGCCTTCTCCTGCCACGGCGTCCACACCACGGTCGAACGCGAGCCCGACTTGTCGATCAGGATGCGCCGCCTCAGGATCGGGTCCTCGATGACACACCGGGCTTCGGTGTCGACATAGACCCGGTCGGTCTCGCCGGTGAAACGGATGACCCCCTCCTGGCGTTTGCGCGCGCCGCCATCGGCCTTGTCGACATACGCGCAGCCGTCCAGGCCGTGGAGCTGCGCCTCGCCGATGTCGCCGATCCGGAAATAGGTGTGCAGGGCCTCGCCGATTTCGAGCGGCGCGGTGTCCAGGTTGGTGGTGATCAGCTCCGCGCCGAGGCACGCGCCCACGGTCAGGATCAGCTCCAGGCGACAGGCATGCGGGAACTGGGCACGTGTCTGTTCGTTTTGCATCAGGACGAAGGCGATGCGCGTGGCCCCGTCGCCCAGGGTCTCGGTCCTGGTCACCTGCCAGGGCACCGTGCGGGCAAAGCCATGCGCGGGGAAGCCGCCTTCCGTTGCATGCGGCCCGAACCACGGCCAGCACACCGGCACGCCGCCGCGGATCGACTTGCCCGGCGCGAAGCGCGCCGCCTCCGACACCCAGACCACCGGCTCGGCCTGCTCCTTGGGCCGCCAGGTCACCAGATGGGCGCCTTGCAGGCAGATGGTTGCGGTGGCAAGTGGGTTGTCGACCTCGGCGAAGACGAGCCCGCCCGGGTCATCGCGGAAGTCGAGACCCGGCAGGGCGTAGCGGGCATTGAGTTGTGCAGCGGCGGTCATGTGGTCTCCTTGTCAATGAACGGCCGGAGGCAGGCAGGCGAACGTGTGCGGCAAAGCAGACCCTCAGCCGCAGGGGAAAAAATGCGCTGCCGCCATCACGCTCTTCTCTCGATCTGCGTGACGTCGCGCACCGCGCCGTGGGCGGCGGAGGTGGTCATCGCCGCGTAGGCACGCAGTGCCGGCGAGACCGTGCGCTCGCGTCCCACGGGCTTCCACGCATCCGCCCCACGCGCCTGCATCGCCGCGCGCCGGCGGGCGAGCTCCTCATCGGACACAGCCAGGTGGATACGCCGGTTGGAGATGTCGATCTCGATCGTGTCGCCCTCCTCGACCAGGCCGATGGCGCCGCCCTCGGCCGCCTCCGGCGAGACGTGGCCGATCGACAGTCCCGAGGTGCCGCCGGAGAAGCGGCCGTCGGTGATCAGCGCGCAGACCTTGCCCAGCCCCTTGGATTTCAGATAACTGGTCGGATAGAGCATCTCCTGCATACCCGGCCCGCCGCGCGGCCCCTCGTAGCGGATCACCACCACGTCGCCCGGTTGGATGCGGTCGCCCAGGATGGCCTCCACCGCCGCTTCCTGGCTCTCGCAGATACGCGCATGGCCGCGAAAGTTGAGGATTTCCGCATCCACGCCGGCGGTCTTGACGATACAACCGTCCTCGGCCAGGTTGCCGTAGAGCACGGCGAGCCCGCCGTCGCGCGAATAGGCGTGCTCGATGTCGCGGATGCAGCCGTTCACCCGGTCCTCGTCGAGCGAAACGTAGCGCGTGGGCTGGCTGAAGGCCTCCTGCGTGGGGATACCGCCGGGCGAGGCCAGGAAGAACTCGCGCACCTTTTGCGAAGGGGTGCGGCGGATGTCCCATGCCTCCAGGGCCGCCCCCAGGGTCTCGCTGTGCACGGTGGGCAGGTCGCGATGGATGAGGCCGGCGCGGTCGAGCTCGCCCAGGATGCCCAGCACGCCACCGGCCCTGTGCACATCCTCCATGTGGTAGCGCTGGGTGGCGGGGGCGACCTTGCAGATGTTGGGCACCTTGCGACTCAGGCGGTCGATGTCGGCCATGGTGAAGTCGACCCCTGCCTCGCGCGCCGCCGCCAGCAGGTGCAGCACGGTGTTGGTCGAGCCGCCCATGGCGATGTCGAGCGCCATGGCATTTTCGAAGGCCTGGAAGCTGGCGATGGAACGTGGCAGTACACGCGCGTCGTCCTGCTCGTACCAGCGGCGGGCGAGCTCGACGATCAGACGTCCGGCGCGCAGGAACAACTGCTTGCGGTCGACGTGGGTGGCCACCAGCGAGCCGTTGCCGGGTAGCGACAGCCCCAGGGCCTCGGTCAGGCAGTTCATCGAATTGGCGGTGAACATACCCGAGCAAGAACCACAGGTCGGGCAGGCCGAACGCTCCAGCTCCAGCACCTCGGCATCGCTAATGTGGTCATCCGCCGCCGCCACCATGGCATCGACCAGGTCCAGCATCACCACCTGGCCCTCGCGCCTGACCTTGCCCGCCTCCATCGGTCCGCCGGAGACGAACACCGCGGGGATGTTGAGCCGTAGCGCCGCCATCAGCATGCCGGGCGTGATCTTGTCGCAGTTGGAGATGCACACCAGGGCGTCGGCGCAGTGGGCGTTGACCATGTACTCGACCGAGTCGGCGATCAGATCGCGACTGGGCAGGCTGTAGAGCATGCCGCCATGGCCCATGGCGATGCCGTCATCGACGGCGATGGTGTTGAACTCCTTGGCCACCCCGCCGGCCGCCTCGATCTCACGTGCCACGAGCTGACCCAGGTCCTTCAGGTGCACGTGGCCGGGCACGAACTGGGTAAAGGAGTTGGCCACGGCGATGATGGGCTTGTCGAAGTCGCCATCCTTCATGCCGGTGGCGCGCCACAGCGCGCGCGCGCCGGCCATGTTGCGGCCGTGGGTGGTGGTGCGGGAACGGTACTGGGGCATTATGCTTGCCTTCGACGCCTATAATTCTTCCGATTTTAGCCCGACTGCCACCTGCATGCTCATCCACCCTCAAATCGATCCCGTGGCGATCCAGATCGGCCCGCTCGCCGTGCGCTGGTATGGCCTGATGTACGTGCTGGCCTTCGCCGCTTTCTACCTGCTCGGGCGACTGCGCATGACACAGCGGCCAGAGATGGGCTGGACGCCGAGAGAGCTTGACGATCTGCTTTTCTGGGGCGTACTCGGGGTGGTCGTCGGCGGCCGGCTTGGTCAGGTGCTGTTCTACGAGCCGGGCTACTATCTCGCCAACCCCGCCGAGATCGTCGCCGTCTGGCATGGCGGCATGTCCTTCCACGGCGGCCTGCTGGGCGTGCTCGCGGCGATGCTCTGGCATGCCCGTCGCACCGGCCGCCGCTTCCTGGAGCTGGGGGACTTCGTCGCCCCCTTGGTGCCCCTCGGTCTCATGTTCGGGCGCATCGGCAACTTCATCAACGCCGAGCTGTGGGGCCGCCCAGCCAGCCCCGATCTGCCCTGGGCCATGGTCTTCCCCCATGTGGACGAACTGCCCCGCCACCCCTCCCAGCTCTATCAGGCCGGCCTGGAAGGCCTGCTGCTGTTCATCATCCTCTGGCTATACACGCGCCGCCCACGCCCCATCGGCGCCGCCTCGGGCGCCTTCCTTCTCGGCTACGGCATCCTGCGCAGCGTGGGAGAGTTCTTCCGCACCCCCGACGACGGCATCTTCGGCTTCACCTGGGGGGTGAGCATGGGCCAGTGGCTGTCGCTGCCCATGATCGCCATCGGCTGCATGCTGCTCTACCGCAGCCATGCCGGCAGGAGCTGAGCCCGAAGCGCCGGCCGCACGCTCACGGTGAGGATTTACGTCACACCGCTTTCTCACTAGAATGGCGGGTCTTCGGGGCGGTAGCTCAGCTGGGAGAGCGTCGCGTTCGCAATGCGAAGGTCGGGAGTTCGATCCTCCTCCGCTCCACCACATACCCAAAGCCCGGACATGCTCCGGGCTTTTTCACGCCCGCGAAGGGCCAGCAGTGGCGGGGTTTCGCGGGTGGTGCGAATTTCGATGATCACCGGAAGGCCCTGATTTCGCCCCGTCGGTCACCCGAATTCCTCTCTTTTCTCTGTTTGTGCGCAGGTCGGCCTACGCATCACCCCTCGCAACCAAGCGGGTTTCCGGGCCGTGGTTTGCACGCTACCACGCATAGCAGTCGGGATACGAACGCACACTCGCCGTCAATCGCTCCGCCCGCCGACGGCTTCCCGCTGTGCTGCCCAGTCATCCGGCAGCGGATGGCGCAGGAAGAATTCCAGCGACAGCCCCGCCGGCTGTCGCCCACGGGCAATGTCCTCGACCAGATCGGGCGCCAGCCGGGCAAGCCGCAGCATCTTCTGCACGCGCACCTTCTCGATGCCCTCGTGGGCGGCGATCTCGGCGATGCTGGCCGCGCGGCCCGAGTCCAGCAATTCCTGCCAGAAGAAGCCCCGCGCCAAGGCCCGCATCAGGGTCTCGTCGCATGCTGCGGTCTGCCCCGGATTTCTGGCTGCCGCCATCCGTCCCGGCATCGTCGGCTCGACCACTACCTTCCGCGCCTTGTGCCTAACGAAGCGCACCGGAATGAACGTCGTCAGCTTGATACCCTCGTCGATTCTGGCCGTGCTCGATTTGGCTTGCCCGATCTGCTCCAGTCCTCTCATACCATTTCCTCCATCTCCAGTTCACGTAGTTCCGCCCCGATGCTGTTCGGCGCCAGTTCCGCCATCA